>JAKLEJ010000581.1 GCA_022711695.1 Verrucomicrobiota bacterium
TGCGGCCGGGACCGACTGATTTGCGGCTGGGCTATGAGGGACTCTCGCAACTGGCCCGCACGCAGTGGGCGACAGATCCGTTGGGCGGCCGGGTCTTTGCCTTCTGCAACCAGACCCGCACGCGGCTGAAGTTGCTGCTGCACGATGGCAGCGGGTGGTGGTTGTGCAGCAAACGGCTCGACGCCGGGCGCTTCACTTGGCCGACGGTGGGCCCGGCGGATCCGTTGACCGCGGTCCAACTGTGGGCCCTGGTCGCGGGGCTGGAGGTGAGCGGCTGGAAAAAGCACTGGCGCCGCTGATTTTTTTGCATAAAAAGCTTGCGGGAAGACCTAAAGTATCCACTATGTGGATATATGCACCCTCCTCCGTCCCTTGCTGCGACCGCGCTCCAGGCGCAACTCGTGGCGGAGTGCACGGCCCACCTCGCCACGCGGCAGCAGCTCACGGCCCTGACGGCCGAGTTGCAGCGCACCCAACTGGAACGCGACGAGGCCAAGGCCAAGTTGCAGGCCCTGCTCAAGCGCTATTTCGGCCGTTCCTCGGAGAAACTCGACCCGAACCAACTCGCCCTGGCGTGGGCCGCCGTGGAGGCCGAGTTGGCCCCGCCCCCTCCGCCGCCCCCGGCGGCGCCCGGGCCCCGCGCGCCCCGCACCCCCTCCGTGCGCCGGGCCCAGCGGTTGGAGGACCTGCCGGTGTTGGAGAAGGTCGTCGTGGATCTTCCGGCCGAACAGAAGGTGGCCCCGGACGGCACCGCGCTGGTTAAGATCCGCGAGGAGGTGACCGACGAAGTCGATTATCAGCCGGGCAAGCTCTTCCGGCGCCAGATCATCCGGCCGGTCTATGCCAGCCCACAGCATGTCGGTTCGCCGCAGGTGGCGCCCTTGCCGGCCAGAGTCATCCCCGGTGGCCAGGTCGGACCCGGTCTGATCGCGCACGTGTTGCTCTCGAAGTATGAAGATCACCTGCCGCTCTATCGCCAGGAGGCCATGCTCCGCCGTCTGGGCCCGGCGTTCACCCGCCAAGCCCTGGGTGACTGGGTGGGCCAAGCGGCCGGTTTGCTCCAGCCGGTCTATGCCGAGCTGAAGAAAATCGTCCAGTCGAGCGGCTATGTGCAGGGCGACGAAACGCCGATCCGGGTTTTGGATCCTACCCGGCCCGGGGCTGCCCGGGAGGCCTGGCTGTGGACCTTCCTCGCCCCTGGGGCGCCCACGGTCATCTTCGACTTCCAGTTGACGCGCAGTCATCAACCGGCACTCGCTTTTCTGCGCGAGTTCCGGGGCGCGTTTCAGACCGACGGCTATGCCGCCTACGGCAAGGCGCTGGGGACGCTGCCGGCGGAGGTCCGCACGGGCATCGTCCATTGCAATTGTATGGCGCATTGCCGGCGCGGTTTTGTCGAAGCGCTGGAGTCGGGGGATGACCGGGCGGCGCCCTTCCTCGCCTACCTGGGCGCCTTGTATCGCATCGAGGCCGAACACCGGGAGGCCACGCCGGCGGCACGGGCGCAAGTGCGCGGCGTCCAATCGGTCGCTTGGCTGGTGCCCATGCGTCAGGCGCTGGAGAAGGCGATCCTCGATCCAGCGATCCTGCCACGCAGCGCTCTGGGCAAGGCGGTCGCCTACGCGCTCGAACGCTGGCCGGAACTGACCCGCTTCGCGGAGCCGGCTTATGGCCACGTGCACATCGACTCTAACCAGGTCGAAAACGCGATTCGCCCCAGTGCGATCGGTAAAAAGAACTTCCTCTTCGTGGGCCATCCCAGCGCCGGCTGGCGGTCGGCCGTGCTGTACTCGATTTTCGGCACCTGCAAGCTGCTCGGGGTCAATGCCTGGAGTTACCTGACTTGGGCACTGCCGCGGTTGGCTGCCGCGACCAACCGCACCGCCCACGAGTTCACGCCGCAACGCTTCGCGGAAATCGCGCGTTGATCCTCCAGTGGCGGCTTCAAGTCCGGCATGCATCCGCCGCACTCTACACGACCGGACGCCCCCTGCCTACGCTGGGGTCGGGTTACCGCTTACTGTCGAAGGGCGTAGGGCGTCTGTCTCGCCGACGCCGGCAACGACGAAAGGGTAGGGCGTCTGTCTTGCAGACGCCCGCTTTCAAGTCGGAATACATGCGCGGCCCTACGGGAAGGGGGGATCTCGCCGGGCGCGTTTCCGTTTTGAACATTTGCCCGGGTCCGAAGCGCGGCGTCTGCGAGACAGACGCCCTACGGGAAGGTTCGCGCCGACCGGGGGGAGCGGCGCCGGCGAGACAGGCGCCCTACACTCAGAAATCCCGAGTTCCCGGCGGATCTTCGTCGGCGAGCCACTCTGGCGGGACTCCCCCCACCTCGGCCACCGTTTCTTCGAATCCGAAGCGGATTGTGCCCCAACGCCACCAGCAAGGCCAGCACTCGTGCAATGAGATCCGACGGGCGCGGTAGGGATTGAGAAAGATGTAACGGGCATACGGTTCGAGCTCGTCCTCAACGCGCAGGCGATGCTCGTAGAAGTTCTCCTGCCATGCCATTCCGGCTGCTGCCAATGTTTCCTTGG
>JAKLEJ010000582.1 GCA_022711695.1 Verrucomicrobiota bacterium
ACCTGCTCGAGCCCTCCGAGGAAGTGGCCCAGGGGTTCAAACAACTGCGCTTCTACGGCCACGACGTCATTGTGTTCCAGGTGCTGGATGCGGACGAAATCGAGTTTCCGTTCCAGGAAGCGCGGGTCTTCGAAGACATGGAGACGGGGCTGCGCCGCCAAGTGACCCCCGCGGCGGCGCGGGAAGGCTACCTGGCGCGCTTCAAGGAGTTCATGGCCGCCCACGAAGAGTTCTTTCGGAGCCTGGAGATGCCGCTGTGCGCGGTCCGAACCGATGAGAACCCCTGGCGGGCCCTGGCCATGTTCCTGGCCGAGAGGGGCCGGATGAAATGAATTTTGGCCTGCTCAATCCCTGGTTTCTGCTGGCGGCGGCGGCGGCCGGCGCCACGGTGTGGCTCCACCTGCGCCGCCGGTCCGAAAAGAACCTGCTCCGGTTCTCGACGTTGCGGTTCCTGGAGGCATGTCCGCAAGCCCGCGCCAGCCCGCGGCGGCTGCAGGATGTGCTGCTTTTTCTGCTTCGAGTGCTGGCGGTGTGCCTGCTGGCGGCGGCCTTCGCCTGGCCCTATCTGAAGGGCCAGGGCCGTGTGGCGATCCGCGAGAGCCAGGTTTACATCCTGGATAACACGTTGAGCCACCAGGCAGGCGGCGGGCTGGAGCGGGCGCGGGAACGGGTGGCTGAGGAACTGAGGCGCGCGCCGGGGGACGTTCAGACAGCCGTGATCGAACTCACCGGCCAGCCGCGGGTGGTGGCGGGCTTTGCCGACGACCGTCTGGAGGCGGCGCGCCGGGTGGCGGAGCTGCCGCCTTCGTTTCAGCGCGGCTCCTATCTGGCCGCCTTTCGCCAGGCTCACACCCTCTTGAGCGCCTCGCTGGGCGAAAACAAGAGGCTCGTCTTTGCCACGGACAGCCAGGAGAACCAATGGACCGAGAACAGCAGCGCGCCGCCGTTCCTGGACAACACGGCCGTCGATCTATGGAAGCCCGCCGGCTCCAACGCGCCCAATGTGTCGCTGTCCGATCCGCGGCTGCAGCGGGTCTTCCTCGGCGAGAAATCCCTGGTGAATTTCACGGTGAACCTGAAATGGTCGCACGCGCCGGGCCGGGTCACGGTCATCCTCCAAGCCAACGCGCAGACGATCTTCAGCCAGAATCTCGACCTCACCAACCGCAGCGGCGCCATGCTGCTGCAGGGGCAATGGGAGGCCGAGCCGGGCCTTTGGCTGCAGGGAACGGCGGCGGTCCGGGCGGGGGCCGACGCCCTCGCGGGCGATAACAGCGTCTTCTTCACCCTTCCGCCCGTGCAGGAAGGCAAGCTGGCGCTGCTGGCGCTCTCGCCTTACCTGCGGCTGGCCCTTTCCCCCGAGATCATGCGGGGCTATTGGGAGACCCGGGTGCTGGACCCCGCGTCGCTGGCCGCGGAAGCCGCCGGCTCGCGGGATGCCGACGTTCTGGTCATCGAGAGCGCCTACCTGCAATCGGCCGGCGCCCGCCAGTTGGTGGATCGCTACTTGAGCAACGGACGCGGGGTGCTCCTGATCGTCAACCGGGCCTCGCCCATCGTCTCAAGCGCGCTGCGGGATCTGGGCTTCGAGTTGCTGGCGCCGGGCGATCCCGCGGCCTCGTCCAGCCACCGCCTGCAGTATGTCTTCACCAGCCATCCGGTCTTTCATCCCTTTCTCTCGCCCGACTACGGGAATCTGCTGGAGGTGACGGTCCGAGGGCCGGCGCGTCTGCGGGCGCTGCAAGGAATGCCGCTGGTTTTTTCCGAACACGGCGAAGGGCTGCTTTTTCAGGGGACCGGGTTTGCCGGCCGGCTGTTGGTGGCGGCCTTTGCGTTCGACCGCGCCCAGACCTCGTGGGGAACCCATGTCACGTTCATTCCATTCCTGGACCTGTGCCTCCAGCACTGCCGGCCCGAGGACAGCACCCCCTTGGATTATGAGCCCGGCGGCCTGTGTCTGTTGAGCCTCCCGCCGAACTCGCCGACGCGCGAGGTGATCCTGCGCCAGGGCCAGGCAGAGGTGGCGCGAGCCCGGGTCGCCCAGGGGCGCGCCCAATTCCGGCTGCCAGACCGGCCCGGGCTCTATGCGGTGCACCATGACGCCGACCCGGAGCCGGCCCGATTTCTGAGCGTCAATCCTTCCCATCGGGAGTCCGACCTGACTTACCTGGAAAACCCGGAGATGCTGGGTCTCTGGAAACTGGAACGCGGCGCGAGCGGAGCGCGTCCGGGGCTCGCTCCCGCCGATCTCTCCCGCGCGGCCATTCTGCGGCAGAAGATCTGGTGGTGGTTGTTGGCGGCCGGCCTGGCCGGCTTGCTGGGCGAAACCGTCTGGGCCGCCGCTTTAAGGAGGACCTCATGAACACAGGCAATGCCGTGGTGGACCGGAACCTGGCGAGGGCCGCTTCGAAGTGGCGCGGCCTCTTGTTTCTCAGGCGCGCCAGCCTCATCGGCGCGGCGATGTGCTTCGGATTCATGCTTCTGGCTTTGGCCATGGTCGAAGGCTGGGTTCTGGAACCCTCGACAG
>JAKLEJ010000583.1 GCA_022711695.1 Verrucomicrobiota bacterium
GTGCCGAACCGGTTGGTGAATGCCAGCCCGCTGTCCGCCGGCACGATCAAGCCCTCTCGAACAGGGACCACCGCATAGCCTTGGCTCCGATCGGTCGTCCACAACGCCTCGTCCAGCAGCCGCACGCTTTCGACTCCCAGCGCCTTATCCGCCTCCCAGGCCATCGTCAACATGGCATCCCGCTCTGCCCGGATCCTCACCCTCACGCGTCCCTCCGGCTGCTCGGGCAACGGCGCAAAGACCGCTTCCAGCCCCCCGGACGCCTCCCGGACCTCGCAGCGGGCCAGCGGGACGCGCTGCTGCCTGCCGCCCGCGTTCAGCGTCGCCTCCGCGAAGCGCGCCTGGCGCGGATTCGATCGCCAGACCACGCGCGCCTGTTTGTCGGCCAGCTCGTATTGCCCGGTGGCGGGGGAGAGCTCGAAGCGCAGGCGGGGCGTCTCGATGACGCGGGGTTGGGCCGCCGCGGACAGCGCGGCCCCGAGCAGGGCCGCCAGGCAAACAGGGATGTGGTGCATGAGGATTGGATTGCGCGGCGCGGTCCGGTATTCACCGGGCCGGGGACCGGGCGCGGCGGCTAACATCAGTGGACATTACAAAACAGATTAGCTCATTGACTATTTGCGGCCCGCGGGAACTTTATTGACGAAGATCAAAGCGGAAGCGTCGGATTTGCGGATACTTGCGCCTCGTAACGCGCGCCCGGGCGGGAAGCCGGCGGGCGCAAGACAACCGACAACCATAAGAGACAGGAACAACACATGTTTTGCTACCAGTGCGAACAAACCTCCAAAGGGACCGGCTGCACGGACTTCTCCGTCTGCGGCAAAGACGAACAGACGACCATTCTGCAGGACCTGCTGGTCCATGCGGCCAAGGGCGTGGCGCAATATAACCACCGGGCGCGAGCCCTGGGAGCGCGGGACCCGGAGATCGACCGGTTCATTGTGGAGGCCATGTTCGTGACGGTGACGAATGTGAATTTTGACGCGCCGGCAATCGAGAAAGTGATTCGCCGGGCGGCGGAGATGCGCGACCGGGCGCGCGCGCTTTACGAAGGGGCGGCGGCCAAGGCGGGCCGGGCGGCCGAGCAGCCCAAGGGGCCGGCCACCTGGACCCCCGCGCCGACGCTGGCGGGGCTGGTCAGCCAGGGCGAGCTGGTTTCGATCCTGGCGCGCCGGGATCAGTTCGGGCCGGATGCGGCCGGGTTGCAGGAGTTGCTGGCCTACGGCGTGAAGGGCGCGGCGGCCTACGCCGATCACGCCCGGGTGCTGGGGCACGAGTCCGACGAGGCCTACGCGTTCTTCAGCGAGGCGCTGTGCCGGCTGGCGGAGGAAAAGCCGGAGATCGGGACGCTCTTCGGGCTGAACATGAAGTGCGGCGAGATCAACCTGAAGGTCATGGAACTGCTCGATGGCGCGCACACCGGGACTTATGGCCACCCGACGCCCACGCCGGTGCGTGTCGAGCCGGTCAAGGGCAAGGCCATCCTGGTCTCGGGCCACGATCTGAAAGACCTCGAGGAACTGCTCAAGCAGACCGAAGGCAAGGGGATCAACATCTACACGCACGGCGAAATGCTGCCGGCGCACGGCTACCCCGAGCTGAAGAAGCACAAGCACCTGGTGGGCAACTACGGCGGGGCGTGGCAGGACCAGAAGGACGAGTTTGCCAAGTTCCCCGGGGCCATTCTCATGACCACCAACTGCATCCAGGAGCCCCAGCCCGGCTACAAGGGCCGCATCTTTACTGCCGGCCGCGTGGGCTGGCCGGGCGTGCGGCACATTGCCAACGGCGACTTCACTCCCGTGATCGAGGCCGCCCTGGCCGCACCCGGTTTCACCGAGGACGGCCCGGACAAGACCATCCTGGTGGGTTTTGGCCACCACGCGGTGCTGAGCGTGGCCGACCAGGTGATCGCCGGGGTGAAGGCCGGCGCCATCAAGCACTTCTTCCTGGTGGGCGGATGCGATGGCGCGCGGTCCGGCCGCGATTATTACACCGAGTTCACCGAGTCGGTTCCCAAGGATTGCGTGGTGCTGACCCTGGCTTGCGGCAAGTTCCGGTTTAACAAGCTGGACTTCGGGACCATCGGCGGGATTCCGCGCCTGCTGGACGTGGGCCAGTGCAATGACGCCTACTCGGCGATCAAGATCGCCTCGGCGCTGGCCGGGGCCTTCCAGTGCGGCGTGAACGAGCTGCCGCTCTCGCTAGTGTTGTCCTGGTACGAGCAGAAGGCCGTGGCCATTTTGCTGACGCTCCTGCACCTGGGCCTGCGCAACATCCGCATCGGGCCCACGCTGCCGGCTTTCATCAGCCCCAACGTGCTCAAGGTCCTGGTCGAGAAGTTCAACCTCATGCCCATCGGCACGCCCCAGGGCGATCTCAACGCCATTCTGAACAAGGCCGCTTAAGGTTGGCCTGTCTCCAACCGCCCCGGGGCGCGGCCAGGCCGCCCCCGGGGTTTGTCGTGTCCGCCCGCCCTGCTCACAGCCTTTGGCAGGCGATGAGGGATGAATCGGGCCT
>JAKLEJ010000584.1 GCA_022711695.1 Verrucomicrobiota bacterium
GCCACAGGTTCCAGTCGAAGCCCTCCGGCACAGGCGGCGTCCCGGTGGGCGGTTCGGTCATGCCTTGGGGCCAGAACGGACGGGCGGACCAGTTGTGGACCTCGCGTACGCCCCCGATCGCCCCGGCGGCAAGCCACTCGCACATCGTGGCGGTGGCAGTCTGTCCTGCCGCGCAAAACAAATGCGTGGCCGCCCCCGTTTCCCGCGCGGTGTCCCGGGCCAACCGGACCTCCTGCAGCACGTTGGCGATGGGCTTGTGGGTGATAACGTGCTTGCCCTGGCGCATCGACTGGATGGCGATGACTCCATGCAGGTGGTCGGGGGTCATGACATAGACCGCGTCGAGGCTCTTCTCTTTTTCGAGCATCTCCCGGTAGTCGGCGTAGGCCCGGCACGCCCCCGGCTTGCCGGACCGGTTGGCCTTGGCGTAATGGCGGTTGACGATCTGCTGCCCCGGCTCTCTGCCGCACCAGGCGCCCCGCGCCCCCTTGGCCCAGTTCGGATCCTCCAGGAACTTCCGCACCGTGTTGTTCAGCTCGTCGTTGCCGTAATCCGGGTAGTCGTCGCTAGCCCGGTTCGGGTCGCAGACCGCCACGATGTTCAAGTCCGGGCTGTTCAGCGCCCCGACGATCTGGCGAAACCCCTGGGTGCCACAGCCCACGTAGGCGAGGTTGATCTTCTCGCTGGGTGGAACATGGCGCGGGCCGCCCAGGACATGGCGCGGGACAATTGCGGCCACCGCCGTGGCCGCGGTCGCTCCCAGAAACTGCCGTCGGTTGAGATGGAGGGTTCCCGGCGCGGCTTCGGTTGCCGGATGATCGGTGAGTTCTTTCGACATAGGCTTGGTGTTGTTCCACGTAAATGGACGACCGCCGCGGCCGGAATGTTCACGAACCCGTCCGGGCTCTCCCCCTTGACGGGCCCCTGGGCAGCAGGCCGGCCCATCCGAAGCCGCATCGCGCGCGGCGTATTCCCGATGGATTTGCACACCACCTGAGGTTGGCCAGCCAGGGCGCCTGGCGCGCAGTTTCAGGAACCGGTTGCCGAATTCCGCGGCGGCGCCTATCCTCGCCCATGCTCGAACACATGGCCTGGCGGCTCGGCCGCTGTCTCCTGGTCTGCTTGCTGCCGGCAATCGCGTCGGCGGCGGATTATCACGTGGACTCGCGAAATGGCGACGACTCCGGGGATGGCCTCGCCCCGGAACGGGCATGGAAGTCGCTCGACCGGGTCAACGGCGCGAGTTTTCAGCCCGGGGACCGGGTGCTCTTCCGGACGGGCAGCGTCTGGTCGGGGCAACTTCGCATTGCCGCGCGGGGCGAGCCAGGGCGGCCGGTGGTCTTTCGCTCTTTCGGCGGCGGCCCGCGGCCGCGCATCGAAACTGCGGGGGCTTTCGAGGACGCTCTCCTGCTTCGCAACGCGCAGCAGGTCGAGGTCCGCGACTTCGAACTCACCAACCTGGGGGAAGGCGACCGGCCGCGGCGCGGCGTGAACATTGTCGCCGAGAACTGCGGCACGCTGACCAACATCGTGGTCGCCGGGCTGTTCATTCATGACGTCAACGGGACGCAGCGCCGCAAGGACAACGGCGGCCTGTTCTTTCGCACCCTGGGCCAGCAAACGCCCTCGCGCTATGACGGGCTGCTGATCGAGCGCAACATCATCTGGCGGGTGGACCGCTCGGGCATCGCCGCGCAGAGCTCCCATGCCTCCAGGACCCGCTGGTTTCCCTCCACTAACGTGGTCATCCGCGACAATTGGGTGGGCGATGTGGGCGGCGATGGCATCGTTCCGTGGGCCACGGATGGCTGCCTTGTGGAACACAACATTGTCCAAGGAGCGAACGAGCGCGCCGGCAGCTACAACGCCGGCATCTGGCCCTGGTCCACCGACAACACCCTGATGCGCCTCAACCGCGCCTCCGGCGTCAAAACCCTCCTGGATGGGCAGGGCTTTGACTCAGACTATAACTCCCGAAACACCATCCTGGAGTTCAATCTCAGCCACGATAACGAGGGCGGTTTCCTTCTCGTTTGCACGCCGGGTCGGCGCAGGCCGGAGGAGAACCTCGGCAACCTGGGCACGGTGGCGCGCTTCAACATCAGCCGCCACGACCGGGCCCGGACATTCCATGTGAGCGCCGCCGAACAAACTCTCATCCATGACAACGCCATCTATATTGGCCCGGGCCACGAGGTACAGGCGGTGCTGCTGACCGATTGGAGCGGGTGGGCCAGGGGACTCGATTTCCGCAACAACTTGTTTCACTCGGACGGCATTGCCCGCTATGGCCATCAGACCAGCCGCTCGACCAACGGCGCTTACGGCATCGGACCCGGGTGGGGGCCGGCCAGCGCGGTGAGCTTCCAGGGCAACCGGTTTGCGGGCCGTCATGAAGATCGTCCGGAGCAGGCGTCAGAGTCGGCCGCGTCCGCGCCGAAACCCATGGACTTCCAGGACTGGCCTGGCCCGCAGTTCGACCCGCGGCAGCCGGAGACGTTCGCAGCCTACAC
>JAKLEJ010000585.1 GCA_022711695.1 Verrucomicrobiota bacterium
ATGGCGTCGGCGGCGACGGAGGGCAGCGACGTCTTGCCGTCGGCGATCCCCGTGTCGCTGCGGATGCGCTTGCCGGTGCCGAAGGCGTGGTGGAAGAGGCGATGGAGCACCGGCCCGGTCGTCTGCTGCTCGTGGGCGAGCTGGTAGGCCTGCTTGAGCTGGTTGACGATCTGGTACTCGCCCAGGACCATCGAGTCCAGCCCGCACGCCACCCTGAACAGGTGCTCGAGGCTCTCCGGTTCGCCGTGGGCATAGACCAGGTTGTCCAGCGGTTGGCTGCCCGCCCGCTCCTGAAGAAACGCGCGCACGCTGGCGCACGCCGCGCCCGCGTCCTGGTCCGTGGCCGCGTAAATCTCGACGCGGTTGCAGGTGGACAGGATCACCGCTTCGGCGGCGGCGCTGCCGGCGCGCAACTGGCGCAACGCCTCCGGCACCGCCGACTCGGGCAGCGCAAAGCGCTCCCGGACCTCGACGGGCGAGGTGCGATGGCTCAAACCGATGACGACGACAGGCATGGCGGCCGCGGCTTCACTGCGGGGGGTGGTGCAGGGGAGAAAGGAGCGAGGTTCCCCAGAAGGTCAGAAGCACGAAGGCAAACGAGCCGATGAGCCCCAGGGCGAACCGCCGGCCGCGCTGGTGGTAGCGCCATCGCGCCACCAGCAAGCCCGCATAGAGGCCCCACACCACGATCGACCACAGCACCTTGGCGTCGCTGAGGTAACGGACTCCCTCGGGGCGCGGAATCCGCCCGGCGGTCGCCAGCCCGGCCGTCAGCAGGGCCAGCCCGGCCGCCAGCAGACACGTCATGACCAGCTCCAGGCGCTGGATGGGCGGAAGCAGCGAAAGCAAGGCCCGCATCTTGTTGTATTTGAGGTTGCGTTCCTGGGTGATGTAGATGCAGGCCGCCACCGCCGCCAGGCCGAGCATCCCATACGCCAGCAGCACCAGGGCGGCGTGCAAACTCGTTACCGGCAGCGAGAAGTCCGGCCCGTGTTTGTCGTGCTTGTCCAGGGCCGGCATCAGGGCAAACACCCCCACGGCGAAGAGCACCGGCGAGGCGAAGGCCCCCAGGAACCGCAGCCGACCCCAAAGTCCAAAGACAAGGTAGGCGGCCGCGATGACCCAGAGCACAAAGGTGGTGGCTTCGTAGAGGTTGTGCAGGGGGCAACGATCGAGCGAGAGCCCGCGCTTCAGCATGGCCGCCAGGTGCAGCGCGAAGCCCGCCATCACCAGCGCGTAGGTGGCGCGATCATGCTGGCGGAAGCCCCGCCGCCACAGAAAGACGGTGTAGAGCGCGCTGATCCCGTAAAAGACGACCGCGCCCAAAAACCACTGTCGGTCAGTCAATCCAAACACGGTCCTACCATACCGCGAGCCCCGTTTCCTTCAAGCCAAATGGAGGTCTCGGGGATTGGACTTTAACGGTTAAGTCTGGCGGCGGCAAACCCCCAGGCCAATCCCAATCCAAGTCCGGCCGCGTGCGCCATGTTCGCAACCGGCCCGACCAGCCCCGTCATGCAGACAAAGAACCAAACCACCATGATGGTCACGCTGCCCGAATCGATATAGAGCCCGCAACGCGGATCCAGCTTGCCTCGCATCCAGATGTAGGCCAGCAGCCCATAGACGACTCCGGACATCCCGCCAAATCCTGGACCGCCCACCCAATACTGCGCCAGGTTCGACACCGCGGCCAGCCCAACCACCTTGATGGCGAGCCGCAGCGCGTTCTGCCGCGCCTCGATCAAGCTGCCCAGGTCCAGCAGCCAGAACAAGTTGAACACCAGGTGAAGCACGCCGAAATGCAGAAAGATCGGGGTCACCAGCCGCCACACTTCCCCGCTCCGCGCTTCGGGGAGAATGCCCTCAGCCGGGTAATGCTCGCTGATCAGCAGGGCGCGAACCAGGGGGCTGTCCGGACCCTGCATCAGCTTGACCACCGCCACCGCCACGCAAAGCGCGGCCAGTGTCGCCGTCATCCAGCCCACCCGCACCTGGTTGCCCCGCCACAGGCTCTGTCGCTCGAAGAAGCGCTTGCGCCACTTCTGCTCCGCCTCCTGTTCCTTTTCCCGCAGTTCCCGCGCCCCGGTGGAAGCCTTTCGATACTTCGAGTCGGCGGGCTGGACGCGAAACTCCTCCAGCAGGGCTTGCGCCCGGGCCAGGTGCTCATCCTCCTTGACCCACACGGTCCACTTCCCGTCCTCCTCCGCCTCCACCTGGTTGGGGATGCCCTCCACGAGGAGATAATCTCCAAAACGTCGGGCCAGGCTTTGGTCCGGCAGTTGTCCGATCGCTCTCATGGGCTGGCGGGGGCGGCCGCGGCTTCTCCAAGGCGTTGACCGGGCCGCAGGGGATGCCCGGCCAAAAACTCGGCGGCTCGCATGCGGCGCCCGCCTTCGCGCTGCACGACTTCCAGGCGGAGCGCGGCGTGGCTGCTGCCCACCACCAGCCCGCCTTTGTCCGCCTGCAGCACCTGGCCGGGAAGGGGCTGTTCGCACGGCTCGACCCG
>JAKLEJ010000586.1 GCA_022711695.1 Verrucomicrobiota bacterium
CCAGGCCAGGCGCCAGATGGTTTTCTGGAAGGCCCAGCTCGATTCGGCGGGCTTGGAGACCGACCCCGACGCCGCTTCGCACCCGCGCGCCCCCGGCGCGCCGCTCCGGGCGCGCTCCAACTTCACGCGCGACGGTTACCTGCGCGCGGTCGAGCGCGCCCAGCGCTACATTCGCGCGGGGGACATCTACCAAGTGAACCTGGCGCAGCGGCTGGCGGCGCCCTGGAGCGGTTGCGGCTGGGACTTTCACCGCCGCCTGACCGCGGCGTCGCCAGCCCCCTTCGGCGCGTTCCTGCAAGGCGGACCCTGGCAGCTTTCGTCGGCTTCGCCCGAGTTGTTTCTGCGCTTCAGCGGCGCGCAGGTCCGCACGCGTCCGATCAAAGGCACCCGGCCGCGCGCCGCCGATCCGGACGCGGATGCGCGCCTGGCCTGCGAACTGTTGACCAGCCCCAAGGAGATGGCCGAGCTGGTGATGATCACCGACTTGTTGCGCAACGACCTGGGCCGGGTGTGCGAGTACGGCTCGGTGCGCGTGCCCGAACTGGTGCGCCTCGAGCGCTTCGCCCAGGTGCAGCACCTGGTCTCCACCGTGGAAGGCCAACTGCGGCCGGGGGTGAGCCAGCTTGGAGCGCTGGCGGCCTGCTTTCCCGGCGGCAGCATCACCGGCGCGCCCAAGATCCGGGCCATGGAGATCATCAGCGAGATCGAGCCCCATGCGCGGGGGCCCTACACCGGGTGCCTGGGCTTCCTGGGGTTCAATGGAGAAAGCCAGCTCAGCATCGTGATTCGCGCCGCGATCCTGACCCGGGGCCAGTCCTTCTACCACGCGGGCGCGGGCATCGTGGCCGACTCCCAGCCCGCCGCCGAGTACGAGGAAACCCTGGCCAAGGCCGGCGGATGGTTCGCGGCGTTGCGCGCCGGCGGGCTGGCGCGCGAGCCGCGGACAGCCGCCGAGCTCTCCGCAACCCTCGACAACCCGCGCGCCGCCGAATCCCCATGATCCTCTTTCTCAACGGCGCTTTCCTTCCGGAGGAACAGGCAATGATCGCGGCGAGCGACCGGGGGTTCCTGCTCGGAGACGGCGTTTTCGAAACACTGCGGGTTCGAAACGGCCTTCCGTTCCAGTGGGCAGAGCACCTCGGGCGCCTGGAGCGCGGCGCGGCCCTCTTGCGGCTGGCGCTGGCGCGCTCACTCGACCAGCTCCGGACCGATACCGCCGAGTTGATCCGCCGCAACCGATTCCGTGACGGCGCGCTTCGCATCACCCTCACCCGCGGGCCGGGCCCCCGCGGATACTCGATCACTGGGGCCGGCCCGCCCACCCTGATGATGGCGCTTCACCCGGCCCCGGCGCCCGGCTCGACCCCGCCGTCAGGGGAGCGGCTGGTCACCTCGTCCTTTCGGATGGCTGCCGGGGATCCGCTGGCGGCGGTCAAGACGACGAGCAAGGCTCTCTGGATTGTCGCCCGGGCCGAGGCGGAGGAGCGGGGCGCGGACGAAGCGCTCTTGCTGAATACCGACGGCTGCCTGGCCGAGGCGACCGCCGCCAATCTCTTCTGGATCGAGCGCGGAGCGGTGGTTACGCCGCCCGTCTCCGCCGGGCTGCTGCCCGGCATCACGCGCGCCCTGGTTCTGGAGATGGCCCGAGCTTTCGGCCTGTCCGCCGAAGAACGCAACGCCCCCCCGCGAGCCTTGCTCGAGGCCGAGGGCGTCTTTCTGACTCTGAGCACCCGGGGGATTGTGCCGGTCTCGAGTCTGGATGGCCGTTCCCTGGGCGTCTCGCCGCTCGTCAGCACGCTGCAGGGCGCTTACGAGGAGCGTTTGCGCGCCAAAACCTCGGGGTAGAGGAGCAAAGGCCGGCGTCTCTCCCGAAACTCCGTCTCTTCCTGCTTCCAAGGCGCCGCGATTTCCTGCCACGGAGCGCCCGCCTCAAGGGCCAGTCGTTCCCGGCTGCTCCCGAACAGCAGGTCGATGGCGATCGGCTTCTCCACAAATTCGTAGGCTTCGGTGCGCCACCGAAAGCGGTTGTCTGAAAGCTCGCGCGCTGCCGCCAGCAGTGCCAGGCTCGTTCGGACCGGCTGAAAGAGCGCCCGGTCGTTCGGGTGCAACTGCACCCCGCCGCAGAGTTGCCCGCTCCATTTCTGGAACCCGGGTTTGAACCAGGCCGGGCGGAAGACCACTCCGGGCGGGGCCGTTTCGCGCAACTGCGCCGCCAGCACGACTCCGTCCAGCCACGGCGCTCCGCAAAGCTCGAACGGGCGGGTCGTACCCCGGCCCTCGGAGAGATTGGTCCCCTCGATCAGGCATTGACCGGGATAGACCAGGGCCGTGTCGAGCGTGGGCATGTTCGGGGACGGCAGCACCCACGGCAGCCCGGTGGCGTCGAACGTCATGGCCCGGGCCCACCCCTGGCACGGCACGATCTCGAGGTCCGCCCGCCGAAGGTTCCTTTCCGCCTGGTGGAGCCGCGCCAACTCGCCGATGG
>JAKLEJ010000587.1 GCA_022711695.1 Verrucomicrobiota bacterium
CGTGCGCACACTGGGCCGCTTGAGCCTGGAACCCGACGGCCGTCTCCTGCTGCGCTACCGGCCCTGGCTCGTGCTGCCCGAACGCGTCCTGACGCTGCCGAGCGGCCAGTGTTTCGTAGGCCGGGGTCTGCTGTTCCCCGAAATCCGGCAAATGGAAGGCGGGATGGAACGCGCGCAACTGAGCCTGCCGCCGCGTTACCGCACCCACGAGGAGGCCATCGCGCGCCAGTTCCGCCTCGCCGGCGTGCAGGACATCGGCCTGCGACGGGGAACCAAGGCCGTCTGGCAATGGCTCAAGAACCTCTTCGGCCGTCGCCAGCCCGAGCCGGCGGCGGTGTGAACGAGGATTGAGATTCGCCGGGTTCCTGCCGCGCCTCGTTCAAATCAACTCACCGGCGCGCTGTCCTCGCTGCGCCTTCGGCTTCGCCATCTGCTCGGCCTTCGTCTCCACGGCGGCGCGTTCGAGGTTCAGAGCCAGCAAGCGTTCCAGGATGACTTCGTCCGGGAGATCGGCGGGCCAGCCGTAAGCGGCGGCCACAGCGGCGTCAAGTTTCTGGTGCGCGAGGTCCAGCCAGGCGGGGCGCTCGTTGTAGAGGTTCGTGAGGGTGCGTTTCTTGAGCCTGGCCGCGCAGTCGGCGTCACGGGGTTCGAGGCGGGGATAGCGGACGACGCCGACCTGGAAGCCGCCCCCGTTCTGGAGGATTCTGCAGTCAATGTAGCGGTCCCACGGGCCGCCCACCGTGCCCGGAAACTCCAGAATGCATGTTTCTGTCCACTCGGGCGGGTTCAGCCAGCATTCGCGCAGGTGGTTCAGGTCCTTGGCGGCGGCGGCAACGGCGGCGCGGTGCTGCTCGCGGTCGAGGGTGGCCGAGGCGGCGCCGTCGTAAGGCGGGGGCTCCTCCTTGATTTCGAGGAACCGGCGTTTGACCATGCGGGCCATGCCGCCGTTGAGTTCCCGTGTCTCGGGCTCGGCTGCGGTTTCGGCGGCCAAAGGTGGCGGCTCGCCCAAGTCATCCGGAAACGGGAAAGGAAACGTCTCGAAGCAAGTGGTGGGGGTGTAGCGGAAGCCGGACTCCTTCTCGCGCAACTGCGTGCCCTGCGCCAGCGCCCAAGTCTCATGGAAACGCGAGTGAAGAACGCCGAAGAAGTAGTCATCCGAACGTCCGAAAACGATCACGACGTTCGCCGGCAGGGAAGCCGCATCCAACCAGACAAACATCCGGTGCTTCGCGACCATGCAGGTGGCGAGATAGCGGGCGAGTGGAGAGAAGGACTCGCGCATTGCTGGCCTGCTTTCTGCGTAAAGCCACCAGTTTCTGGCGTATGCTTCACGGCGGTTTTGCTGGCGCAGCGGCCTGACCTCCTTATCGAGATAGCCAAACGGCTTCTCATAAAGGGCCGCCTCTTCCATCGGCATTCCCACGCCAAAGTCGATTGTCCAGGCTTGGCGGGCGCGCTTGGTCAAATCGTTTCCGTTGAAGTAGGGGCGGAGCACGTCGCTACTCGGCCGTCCTGATGGATTGGGGGCGGCGAGCCAGTCCCGGGCAACCTCCGCTGGCACGTCGAACGGCCCCGCAGGGGTGATGCCCATGAAGCTGAGACCTTGGTTCGTTTCGATGATGACGGCGGTGTGTGTTCTGGATTCGGCGGTAAGTTGCGGCGTGATTTCCTTGGCGGTCTTGCCGTCCAGAACCCGGCATCGCTCCGCGCCGTTGTCGAAGCCGACCATGCTGATGTGGACGTTCGCCCCTGCGAGCACCCAAGGGCGGTCGCTCGCGGCGAAGAAGATGTCGCCGGTTTCCTTGATGCGCTTGAGGGTGTCGCGGTTGGCGCCCCCGCGGATGGCCTGGGTTGCCAGCAGGCCGGCCCGCCGGCACTTGCGGTCCTCGATCAGCTTGCGGGCCTTCTCGAACCAGTAACAACAGAAGTCAGCCTCCGGACGCACGCGCCGGCCGTAGGTTTCGAACATGGCGTCAACATAGCCATCGCCCAACTCCCGGCGGATCATCTTGCCGCCCAGGAAGGGCGGGTTGCTGAGGATGACGTCGCACTTGGGCCAATCGCGTTCGGTGTAGAACCTGAGGGCGTCGTCGTCCGCGTGTTCGCCGGCCTGGGCTTCCTTCAAAGTCTTCGCTTTGCTCCGGAAGTGCGGCAAAAGCAGGGCGTCCTCGTTCTGGAAGCCGTCCAACTCCTGGAGGACGGGGGAGCGGTCGTTGTCGAAGCCGTTGTCGCGCCGCCATTGCAGGAAGCCGATCTGCACGGAAACCTGGGCCAGTTCGAAGGCGTAGGGGTTGATCTCGATGGCGGCCAGTTGCCGCACGCTCACCTGCGGCGTCAGCCTGAAGCCCAGTTGCGCGGCCCAGGTGAACAGTTCCTTCTCGAGATCGAGCAGCATCCGCAGCGCCACGTAAAGGAAGTTGCCGCTGCCGCAAGCGGGATCGAGGACGGCGATGGCAGCCAACTTCTTCTGGAACGC
>JAKLEJ010000588.1 GCA_022711695.1 Verrucomicrobiota bacterium
GCGGATCATCCGCGAGGCGTTGCGGGTGCTGGCCGGCCAACTCCAGCCGCAGGACAAGCTCAGCGTGGTCGCCTTCGCGCGCACACCCCGGTTGTTCGCCGACGGCGCGCCCGGCACGGACGCCGAGGCCGTCGCCCTGGCTTTGACTGAACTCACCCCGCAAGGCGGCACCAACCTCGAGGACGCCATGGACCTCGCCTACCAGACCGCGCTGCGCCATTACCTGGCCAACGGCATCAACCGCGTCGTGGTGCTCACCGACGGCGCGGCCAACCTGGGCAACGTAGAGCCCGAGGCGCTCAAGCAGAAGGTCGAGGCCAACCGCAAGCAGGGCATCGCGCTCGATTGCTTCGGCATCGGCTGGGAAGGTTACAACGACGATTTGCTGGAGGTCCTCTCGCGCAACGGCGACGGCCGCTACGGCTTCATCAACACGCCCGAGGAAGCGGCGACGGAATTCGCCGGCCAGCTTGCCGGCGCGCTGAAGGTGGCCGCCTCGGACGTGAAGGTGCAGGTCGAGTTCAACCCGGCCCGCGTGACCGCCTATCGGCAGATTGGCTACGCCAAACATCAGCTCACCAAGGAGCAGTTCCGCGACAACACCGTGGACGCCGCCGAGATCGGCGCCGCCGAGTCCGGCAACGCGCTTTACGTTGTCGAGGTGAACCCGGGCGGGCGCGGCCCGCTCGCCACCGTGCGCGTCCGCTACAAGGTCCCCGGCACGACCGATTACCGCGAGCAGGAATGGCCGGTGCCTTACACCGGCAACGCCGAGGCGTTGGAGCAGGCCAGCCCTGCCCTGCGCCTCGCCGCCACCGCCAGCGCCTTCTCCGAGTGGCTAGTCTCCAGTCCCTACGCCGCCGAGGTCACCCCCGACCGCCTGCTCGGATACCTGGGCGGCGTGCCCGAGGTTTATGGCGCC
Organism: Verrucomicrobiota bacterium; assembly: GCA_022711695.1. Classification (GTDB taxonomy): domain Bacteria; phylum Verrucomicrobiota; class Verrucomicrobiia; order Limisphaerales; family JACRJZ01; genus JACRJZ01. Next base: position 923 of record JAKLEJ010000588.1, read on the forward strand.
GACGCCCGCCCCAAGAAACTCGAATGGATGCTCCGCCAGGCCAAGAGCATCTCCGGGAAGTAATGGCAAACAACATTACATGACGCGCATGAAAGCACACGGGTTCCTGCTCCCATTGTATGCCGTGCTGGCGTTCCCCATCACCGGCGCCGCGGAGACCAATGCGCCCGCTCTCATAATTCGCCGGTTCGCCGAGGTGAACCGCTACTGGCTCCTTAGTCCGCCGACGGCGGTTCGCCAATTCAGCTACACGCTGCATCGGATCGGCAAAGACCAGGAGTTTGCCGTGCCTAACCCAGCCAAGGCGCCACGCGCGCGGCGTACCGGGATGACCTATTCCACCATGCTCCACCAGCTTGCGTCGAAGCCGAATACCGCCGCCGTGCGTAGCATCACTGAGGAAGGCGGCCGCATTCGGCTGACGCTGGCTTTCAATCCGCCCGTGCGCGGGGCTTGCGGCAACGGCGTGGAGAACAGTTGGTCGGGCTACTTCAACCTGGGCGGCGACGCGGGCTATCTCGTCCTCGACGCCAAGCGATTGTTGCCGTTGGAGGCCGGCATGGGCTCGTTCACCGAGCGGTTTGCCGAGTTCGTTGAAGTGGACAAGGGACATTTCGTGCCCCTGGCAATCACCACTCAGAAGGAGGATATGCGTTTCGACTGGCGCTTCCGACTCTATGAGCCGGGGCTCTGGCTCTTCGACGACAGCCGCTATGGCGAACAACGCGTCGCCTGGATAGACCAGGTGAAAGTAAATGAGGAAACCCCGGTGCTGCGGCGGGCCGTCGCCGGCTCGGTGGCGCGCGAGCAGGCGGAGGCGGCTGGTGGTCAGGCGCTGCGGACTTTTCTGGATGCGAATCGGCATTGGCTGCTCCCATCGTTGGCGGCCCGACGCGGCCTGGTTTACGAGTATCGCCAGGAGGCGCCCTACCTGGAGCGGGTGATCTTTGACCCCGACGGCAACCTCATGGCCCGGCTGGAAGCCACCAAAGACAGCCCGGAGCAACCGACCCGGCAGCGATTGTGGCTCGGGGATGGCCGGTCCTACAGCGGCGATGTGGGCGACCGGTTCGTCAAGCTCGAGGGCCTCGGTGACGCGGCTTCCAACCCGGAAGCCCTGCTCCAATGCGACCGGCTCCTGCAGCACGTGGCGATGGGCCTCGCGCTCGACTGCGCGCTGACACGCTTTGCCCGCGAGCCCGACGCCTTCTGGGCCGAGCTGTTGCCCGCGCCGAAGGCCGCCGACCGCTACTTGCTGGTGCTGCATTCGAGGAAGGATGCCCGCCTGTTCGCCGGCACCATGCTGACCTTCAGCTCATGGTCGTTCATGCACGATGTGCGGTACGACCGCAGCGAGATTCTGTGCGACGCTGCCACCCATCGCCCGCTCAAGGAAAGGGACTACGCGGGCAAATCCGAGCTGAAAGGCGAGTACCATTTCGAGGACTGGCTCGGTGACGCTTCGGGCGCCTTCCCGGGCCGAATTCGCGCCGTAGTGCCCCACTCGAAGGACGGTGAAGATCAATCGTTGG
>JAKLEJ010000589.1 GCA_022711695.1 Verrucomicrobiota bacterium
CTGGCCCGCAAATTCCGGAACCTGCACATTTTCGGCTGCTGGTGGTTTCTCAACAATCCCAGCCTGATCGAGGAAATGACCCGCATGCGCCTCGAGTTGCTCGGGCTGAGTTTCACGCCGCAGCATTCCGATGCCCGCGTGCTGGACCAGATCATCTACAAATGGCGGCACTCGCGGCGGATCGTCGGCCGCGTGCTCGAGGAAAAATACGCCGACCTGGCGGACACCGGCTGGCAGCCGACCCGCGAGGAGATCGAACGCGACGTGCGCGCCCTGTTCGGCGGGGCCTTCGACGCGTTCTGCCAGCGAAATCTCTGAGACTGGCGCCCGATTCCGGCGCTCAGGCCGGAACGTACTCGGCCGGGAATTTCCAGGGCGCCCGGTAAGCGGGCACGGCCAGTCGGACCGCCTCGGCATCGCCCACGATCTTCTCCGCGGCGGGATCGAAGCGCACCGAGCGCCCCAACTTGAGCGAGAGCAGGCTGAGCGTGACCGGAAGGTCCACCCGGGCATGGTAATCCACATTGCACGAGGGCTGCTGCCGGCTGCGGACGCAATTGAGCCACTCGCGCTCGTGGCCGGGCGAGGGTGGGATGGATTTCGGCGGGGCTTTCAGGCCGGCCATCTTGTCGCCCTCTGGGACGATCTTGAACATGCCATAGTCGGAAAAGAGGGTGCCGTTGGCGCCGTGGAAGTAGATGCCCAGCCGGCGCTGCGGCTTGGGTTCCCCGTGAAAATCGAACCCGTAGCTGTTCGTCAGGGACGACATCCAGGTCATCGTCAGGTTCGGATACTGCCAAAGCACTTCGTGGTTGTCGTAGGCGTCGCCGTCGTCCTTGAGCAGGAAGCGCCCTCCAGCCGAGCTGGTGTTGAGGGGGAATCCCAGGTCCAGGGCCCAGATCGGCAGATCGATGATGTGCGGGGCCATCCCGGGGGTCCACCCGCCGCTGTAGTCCATCCACGAGCAATGGTAGTAGGCGTCGTTGACCAGGGTGCGATTGAATTCCCGCTTCGGGGCGGGGCCGCACCACATATCCCAGTCGAAGCCCTCGGGAGGTGTCTTTTGCGAGGCCGTCCCGACGCCCTTGGGCGTCTGGTTCATCACGTTGAAGGTGCGGACCGCCCCCACGGCGCCCAGGTTGCCGCTCCGGAGGTATTCGACCACGCGGCGGTAGTTCTCCGAGGCGTGAATCTGCGTGCCCACCTGCGAGACGCGCTTGTGTTTGCGCACGGCATTGCGCACGGCGAAGGTCTCGGCCACGTGCAGGGTCATGGGTTTCTGCAGGTAGATGTCCTTGCCGGCCTCGCAGGCGGCCACGGCGTGCAACGCGTGCCAGTGGGGCGGGCTGGCGATGATCACCGCATCGAGGTTCTTCTGCTGGAGCATCTCGCGAAAGTCGCGGTAGCCCCGGCACGAGCCTTTGAACTGCTCGACCACAGCGTCGCGCCGGGCCTCCCAGACGTCGCAGGCGGCCGTGACCGCCACGTCCGGCTGGTTGGAGCAGGCCCCCAGGTTGGCCCGGCCCATCCCGCCGCAGCCGATGATGCCCAGGTTGATCTTTTCGCTCGGCGGCGTCTGCCCTTCCGCGCCGAGCACGCGGCCCGGAATCAGCACCGGCGCCGCCAGCGCGGCGGCTCCAGCGGTTTTGAGAAAGGCGCGGCGGTTGGTTCGGGGAAACGAATGCATCTTCATGAGGTTGGGTCAGTCAGGCGTTGGGTCAGGATGGTTTAAGGGAACAGTCGAGTTGGAGAGATTGATACCGCCGCCAGTGCGCGGCGCAGGCGGCGTCGGTGGCGGCGTCCGCTGGCAGAATCGCCAGCCGGTAGCGAAGGACGAGCGTTTGCCCCTGCCTGAGTTCATGGCGCGCTCCGTTTGCCGGGAAAGTGGGCTGCAGCCAATTCAGCTCGGGATACTGGATCCAATCCCCTGGGTAAGCCGGGTTGCCGGCGTGCTGGAGAATTAAAAATCCGGCGGCGGCCGCGGCGCCCGCGAACGTCCCTTCGACCAGGCCCCAGGCCAGGCGTGGAGCCGTGCCCGGCGGATCGGTGCGGGTGCGGATGCGCTGCCCCTGGACCGGGGCCAGGCGGATGTTCAGGCCGCCGTAATGGCTGGCCCCGCGCCGGGCTAGCAGCACCGGCTCCACCAGGGCGGCAAAGCGGAATTCCAGATCGACCAGCCGGCCGTGCGATCCGCTGCGCCAGGCCCGGATCAGGGCCTCTTCCCGGACAATGGCATCCCGGTCCTCCCATCGCCAGAGGTTCTCCGCTTCGACTTGCGCGAAGACCGCCCCGCTCGCGGCAAGACACTTGCCGGTGGGGCGCGCGAAGACTTTTTGCAGCGCGTGCAGGTCGCCGCGCTGGCCGCGCCAGTCCACCTCCGGCCACGCCCAATAGATGCCCCGATGGTGCGGATGATCCTTCGACCAGTCATGGGTGAGCGGTTCGCCGTGCAG
>JAKLEJ010000059.1 GCA_022711695.1 Verrucomicrobiota bacterium
CGACCGGGTCCGGCCCGCGGCCCCCGCGGCCCGGCAGTCGTGGATGGGCTGGGCTTCTCACGTTCTCCCCCACCCCGGTCAGTCGGCGGATTGAAGTTGCGTTCCCCGCGGGGAAGGCATGAAATGGCCGCATGAAACAGCCACGCCCACGCTCTCTCACGGCGTCTCCACTCGCCGGCAACCGATCCATCCAGCGTCGCGCCTTTCTCGAAAAGGTGGGGGCGGGCGCCCTGGCAGCCGCCATGGCCGGCGGTTGGGCGGAACGGAACCTGGCGGCCGAGGCGGCCGGGGGTGGCAAACCGTGGCAACCCGTCTCGGACCGCAAGGTTCGCGTGGGCATCGTCGGCTACGGGGTCTGCCGGTTTGGGGCGGATTTCGGGTTCCAGAACCATCCCAACGTAGAAGTGGTGGCGGTGAGCGACCTGTTTGCGGACCGCCGCGACGGGTTGATGAAGGCCTGCCGCTGCGGCAAGGCTTACGAATCGCTCGAAGTTCTGGTGAAAGACCCAAAGATCGAGGCGGTGTTCGTGGCCACGGACGCGCCCAGCCACGCCCGGCATTGCATGGAAGCGCTGCGCCATGGCAAGCACGTGATGACAGCCGTGCCCGCCACCTGGGGGTCGATCGAACAGGGCGAGGAACTGCTCGAAACGGTGAAGAAGACCGGCCTGAAATACATGATGGCCGAGACCAGTTGCTACCATGCCGCCTGCCACGCCATGCGGCAAATCTACCGGGCGGGCGGCTTTGGGCGGCTGGTCTATTCCGAAGGCGAGTATTTTCACTACTCGACCACCCCCATCGGCTCCTACAAGAACTGGCGGGCAGGCAGTCCGCCGCTGTGGTATCCCACACACTCCACCGCCTACTATGTGGGAGTCACGGGCCATCGCTTCACCTCGGTCTCGTGCGCCGGATTTCGCGGCAAGTTCGACGCCTCCCAACCCGGGATCGACCAATACCAGAACCCGTTTACCGACGAGTTTGCGCTCTTCCAAACGAGCGAGGGCGGCGTCTCGCGGATGTGCATGAGCAAATCCGTTCAGGGCCACGTGGACGAGACCGGCCGGGTCTATGGCGAACGAGGTAGCATGGAAGGCCTGCGTTACACCGGGGCGATGGAAACCCTGCCCGACCTGGGCCGGCCGCCCCTGCCGCCGGGCGTTCCCGAAGGCGGCCACGGGGGCTCGCACGGCCTGCTCATGCACGAGTTCATCAGCTCGATTCTCGAAAACCGCGAACCCCTGGTGAACATCTACGCCGCCCTCTCCATGACCGTTCCCGGCATCGTCGCCCACCAGTCCGCGCTCAAGGACGGCGAGACGCTCAAGATCCCCCAATACCGGGCGCCGGCGGCTTGATGAGGATCGGCGCCTCTGCTAGGAACAGGGGCAACCGCCGGGGGCCCGGCCTACAGGGCTCCGGGCTCGATCGAACATGAACGAGACGCGACATTGCCATGGCTGCGGCGCCGAATACGCCTTCAACCGGACGCCGGGACGGAGCGAGACCTGCCAGTGCGGGGCGGATTTGAAAGTCTGCCTGAACTGCGTCTTCTACGACACCCGGGTGGCCTACCAATGCCGCGAGCGACGGGCCGACCCGGTGGTGGAGAAGCACCTGGCCAACTACTGCGAATACTTTGAGTTTGCCAAGCGGGTCTATGTTCCCGGCAAGACCGCCAACCTGCGCGAGGACCAGGCCCGGTCCGCCTTGAAGAAGCTGCTGGGAGACTAACCCGGACCTTCGCGGCGAGGCATCCGGGTCAGGCGACCAGCCAATAGACGCCGATGCACACCGCCGCGGTCGAGCAGACGTACATCAGGGTTTGGTAGAGCCGCACCCCGCCGCTGGCGCGCCCGCGCGAGATCATGCCGATCGTGAAGGCGAAGACGATCATGGCAAACACCGTCCCGACTCCAAACGCGCCCAGGTAGCCATAGGATTCCAGGGCGGTGGGGAAGGCCAGGGCGGGAATCACCCCCAGGAAGTGCGAGCTGCCTGCCAGGCCGTGAAGCGTGCCGACGGCAAAGGCGGTGTGCGTGTGAACGTGCGGGGTGGCCACCTTCGGCTTGTGGGCGCTGCCCCGGTCGTGCACATGCACATGGGCGTGCTCCCGGGCGCCGTGAATGTGCTGGTGCACATGCACGCGTTTGCGGAAGGCGGCGCGAAATCCCCAGACGCCGATGCCAATCAGCACCACCCCCACCAGGCGTTCGCTCCAGGAAGAGATCGCCTGGATGTCGATCGCCTCGCGGAGCAGGACGGACAGAATGCCGACCACCAGCACGCCGCCGGTGTGGCCCAGGCCCCACCGCAGGCCGGCCTGCCAGGCCTTCACGCGGCCCTCCACCGCCAGCGGGGCCACCGCCGCCAGGTGATCCGGACCGGAAAACACATGCCCCAGGCCCGCCACAAAGCCGCTCAGCAACGCGATCATAGGGCCGGCAGTCGGGCGCGGCGGGCTTCGCGCCCCGGCGCCCGGGAGGGTCGTCGCTCTACACGATTCATACTATTTTCACGAATCGTAAGACGCGAGCGCTCCTCTGCAAAGCAGAAAAGCGCGCCGGCGCGTCCTGCGCTGGCTGTCGGCCCGGCCGCCCCGGCGCTTTACAGTTGCCTCAGGCGATAGAAGCGCTGCGGCTGGGTTGCCGCATGGGAGTCGGTCACAGTGACCACATCTCCGGTGCCGTCCACCGAGGCGCCCACAGCCGTCCAGGAGACAGCTGGCAGGCTGCCGGCTCGCTCCAACTGGTATCGCGCGCCAGATTCAGTGGGAAACTGCACTCGAATGTCGTTCCCCGCGATCGCGATCCTCCCGATCGACAGCCCGGCATCAGGCGCCCACGGGTTGGTTCCCGCCTGGTATTCCTGCAGGTTCGTGCTGCCGTCGCCGTCCGGATCCTGCCAGACATCGCTTGGGTCCGAGATATCCAAGCCGTTGGCCATTTCCCACTCGTCTGGCATGCCATCGCCGTCGCTGTCGGCTGTGGCCCCGGGATCGAACACGGTCACGACGATGCTCAGGAAATTGTTGGACGAATCCGGATCCGGGGCGCTGCTGGCGCCACGGCTCTGGTCGGTAATGAGGCCGAGGGCGGTGGGTTTGACGACGATGGCGAGTTCGATCCATTCGTCGCTGAGCAGGGAGCCGATGTCGGCAACCACGAGATTGCCGTTGCGAGCCACCGTTCCATGGCCCTGGGTGATCTCCGCGGAGATAAAGGTCACGTCGGCGGGCAGGGTGTTGGTCAGAAAGACGCTCGTGGCTTCCTCGGGACCCCAATTCCAAGCCCAAAGGGTGTAGATCAGTTCCGTGTTCATCTCGACGGGATCGGCGCTGGCGTAGCCCTGCACCACGAGGTCCGCCTCAGGGAGGCCGGATTGAACGAAGATCTCCGCTGAACTCTCATTATTGCTGGAATCCGGATCGGCGGTCGTGGCCACCACCCGGGCGGTGTTGACGAACGCGCCGGCGACAGTCGGTTGGGCCACGATGCCGAGGGTGGCGCTTTCATACAAGGCCAGGCTGCCGATCGCAAAGGTGACGCTGTTGCCGGAGCGGGTGAAGGCGCCTTTAGTGGTCGTCGCCGAGACGAAGTTCATCCCGGCGGGCAAGGTATCGATGAGTGTGACACCGTGGGCCGAGTCCGGTCCCGCGTTGAGGACAACGATCATGTTGGTGACCGAACCCTCTCCGAGATTAAGGAGGCCGGGATACGAGAGCTTGCCCACCGTCAAATCCGCCGTTCCGGCTGCCGCAATGCCGGATTGAACCGCCGTGAAGATCTTGTCGCCAATCCGGATGACCCCCGTGCGGGCATTGGGGGAAGTGTTGGCATCGACGGTGTAGTTGACGGCGCCGCTGCCTGTGCCCGAGCCGCCCGAAGCGATGTGAATCCATGAGTTGCTCGGCTGGGCGGTCCACGCCGTTGCAGGATTGGAGGAGAAGACCGTGATCTCACCGGCTCCGCCGGCGTCGGAGAAGGTTTCGCTTTCCGGCGAGATGGTGAAGACCAGGGTCGCCGCCTCCTGGTTGACTGTAAAGTTCCGTCCGCCGATCGTGAGGGCGCCCGTGCGCGCGCCGCCGGAATTCAGCGCAACCCGGTAGGAAACGGCGCCGCTGCCCGTGCCGGAGGCGCCCGTCAAAATGGTGATCCAGGAGGCGCCGGCGGTTGCGGTCCAGGGCGTCGTGGACGGCGCGGTGACGTTCACGTTATAGACGCCGCCCGCCGCAGGAACGGTTTGGTTTGTGGGCGACAGCGTGAGGCCGGAGGCTTGTCCACTCTGGATCACGCTGAAGGCCTGGCCGGCAATGGTCAGGACGCCTGTGCGCGGGGTGCCGGCGTTGGCGTCCACCGTGTATTGCACGACGCCATTGCCCGAACCGCTGCTGCCGGAAGTGATGTGGATCCAGGCGTTGTTGTTGACGACACTCCAAGCGCCGCTGCCGGACACCTGGACACTGCCTGAACCGCCGCCGGTCGGAAAGGACTGGTTGACGGGCAGGATGGAGAAGGTGGCGGCGCCTCCCGGGGTGATCTTGGCAATGAACAGGTCGCTTTCACCGCCACCATAGGTGGATTGCAGCGCCCCAACGGTTCTGAGGTTCGAGGAAGTCGTGGTCCCAACCAGGTAGAGGTCTCCGGCGGCGTTGCGGGAGAAGAGGGGCTGCTCGTCGCCGTTGCCGCCATAATAGGTGGAGAATTCCAGCGCGCCGGCCGCGGTGATTTTGGCTGCAAACGCGTCGCGCGCGCCGCCGCCATAGCCCGCCTGGATGGGATTGGCGGTCGGCAGATTGGTGGAAGCGGTGTTGCCGCCAAGATAGACATTGCCGGATCCGTCCAACCGGATGCCCCACGCGGCGTCCTCATCCCGGCCGCCGAAATAGGAGCACCAGATCAGAGCGCCGCTGGACGCGTTAAACTTGGCCACAAAGACATCTCCGAACATGCCGGGCATTCCATAGGTGGAGCCCCCGCCCCCGTAGCTGGGCTGGAACGCATTCAGGGTGCGCAGGTCGGAAGAGGTCGTCTGGCCGATGACGTAGAAGTTCCCGTTGCCGTCGAGGTGCAGGCTGCCGCCGTCCCGACCGCTGCCGCCAACGTAGGTGGAAAAGAGCATCGTGTCGCCCGCGGGATTCAGCTTGGTGACGCACGTGTCTCCGCCGACGCCGCCGCCGAAGCTCGCTTGGGCGGCGTTCTTCGTCGGGTAGTCGGCCGAACCCGTGCCACCGCAGACATAGAGATTTCCCGAAGCATCGGCCTGGACAGTCGGACAAAGGCTCTCTCCGCCGCTGCCCCCCAGATAAGTGGAAAAGACCAGGGCGCTGCCGGCGGCATTCAGCTTGGTCACGAACATGTCCGTGCTGCCACGCAGGGCCGCCTGCACAGGGTTCCGGGTGGGGAAGTTGGGCGAGGTGGTTCCCCCCGCCAGGATCATGTTCCCCGAGGCGTCCAGGATTTGGATGTTCCCGCCGTCGTCGCCGCTGCCGCCCAGGTAAGTGGAGAAGATCATCGCGCTGCCGGCGGCGTTGAGTTTGGTCACGAACATGTCGCCATCGTTCAGATCTGTGCCGCCTCCGCCATAAACGCGCTGAAAAGCCCCGGCGGTCGTGGGAAAGTTCGGGGAACTGGTCGTGCCGGAGAGGATTGGGTTGGCGCTGGCGTCGAAGAGCAGTTGCGTGAGGCCCCATTCCTCGCCCGAGCCGCCAAGGTAGGTCGCGTAGAGCCGGGTTCCGGAGGCGTTGTACTTGACGATGAACTTGTCGAACTGACCGCCGCCAAAGGCGGCCTGGAGAGGCTGGAGGGTCGGAAAATTCTGTGAAGACGTGTAACCGAAGGCGTAGATGTTCCCGCTCGAATCGCGCTCGAAAAAGGCCGTCTCATCGCCGCTGCCGCCCAGGTAAGTGGCGAACTGGACCTGGCCGCTGGAGTTCAGTTTGGCCAGGAATCCATCCCGAGCCGGCCCGCCAAAGGGATTCGTGCCCACGCCACCAAAAGCCGGCTGGGCGGCGTTGCGAGTGGGAAAGTCCGTGGAACTCGTCTCGCCGCCGACATAGACGTTCCCGCTGCCATCGATGGAAATAATCCCTCCCAACTCGTTGCCGCTGCCGCCCAAAAATGTGCACCAGAGCAGGGCATTGCCGGCCGCATTGAATTTGCACACGAACACGTCGTCGCCGCCGGCCAGAGCGGGTGCGGCCTGCGGAAAGTTGGCGGAGGCCGTTTCCCCGGAGGCGTACATGCTGCCTGCGGAGTCGAAGGCGATCCCGCCCGATTCCCCCTGGCTGCCGCCCAGGTAGGAGGCGTAGGCCAGCACCGGGTCAATCACGAGGGGCTGCGTGGCATCGTAGGCGCCGATTTCGAATCCGATCATGGGCGCGGCTTCCTGCCCCGATTCGGCCGACCGAAGGACAAAGCGCCCCGCGATCTCCCTGCGGACGCCGGCGAATTCCTGGTAGATCAGCGGTCTGTGAAACGACACCTCGCGCCCGCCAAGGCCTATCGCCAACTCGCCGCCAGCGTTGACCTGCACCGAATCGGCGCCTTCAAAACGCAGTCCGATGCGCCCGGGGTCCGCACCCGGAGCAACCACGTAGTCATACTCCAAGCGGCCCTGGTTCCCGTAGAACATTAGATCCACACCCGGATAGACCTCCCCGTATAGCACTTTGGCGAAGGTCGGGATACTGGTCTGCCACCGGTCAGGGTCGCCGCCGCGGTAGTAATTGACTTTCGTTGGAAGGCTTTCCTGGCCAGCGATCTCGGCTCGCGGGTTGGCGCCGACCAACCACATCCGGAGCGACCTCCTCTCCGAGGCGGCCCCCGAAAGGTGGAGCACAAGTTCGCTTGGCGAAAGTGTCAGCCGATAGCCGCTGCCCGCCGCCAGGAACCTGACCGGCTGAGGCGCTTGTCCTTGATTGGCCTCAAACACCATGGCCAGTGGCGAAAGCGGTGATGCGGGCTCGTTGCAAGGGGGGCGGGACCCAGCCGTAAACGACGACACTGCCAGACCGACTGTGGCAGCTATAAGCAGTGGATGTTTCATAGAAATGGCACGCTCTTGGTTGCTTCGATCGCCGGCAAAACCAGAACCCACAGGACGAGTGGATCGGATATGTTTGCTGGCTGACCTGTGTTGAATGTCTAAAATGTCGGGCAAAAACGCAAGACAATTTAATCGCCTCTCCGGGAAAAAGTGGCCGGGCTGATTGCTGCCTCCATTTGGAGGGGGATTGTCGCGCGAAGCCCTTAGCTCCCAGCGTATAAGGCCCGCCGTTGGCGGCGACCGCGCCTGAGAGACCCCCCTTGGCGTGGGGCTGCAAAGCCGCTGCGCGCATTTCCTGCATGAGGCGCCCCCCTGGGTCTGGGGTGAGTTCCCGAGACGTTTCCGTGGTGTCACTCCGCTGAATTCACTCGCCCATTTCGGATGATTGACAGAGGCTTGTTAATTCCTATAGTGACGGGTCTTTATGAACAGGCAACCGCATGTTGCAGTGGTCGGCGCCACTGGCGCCGTTGGAATCGAAATGATCAGGACGCTGGAGAAGAGGAACTTTCCAGCGAGCAAGCTGACCTTGCTGGCGTCGGCCCGGTCGGTGGGCAAACGGCTCAAGTTCCGCGGGCAGGACGTGGAGGTGAAGGAACTGAAGAAGGATTCCTTCAAAGGCATCGATTTGGCGCTGTTCAGCGCCGGCGGCAGCATTTCGCGCGAGTACGCCCCGCTGGCGGCCAAGGACGGCTGCGTGGTGGTGGACAATTCGAGCGCGTTTCGGATGGACGAGGCGGTGCCGCTGGTGGTGCCGGAGATCAACGGGGCGGACGTGAAACGCCACCGGGGGATCATCGCCAACCCCAATTGCACGACGGCCATCACGCTCATGGCCCTGTATCCGCTGCACCAGGCCTTCAACTGCCTGCGCATCTTTGCTTCGAGCTACCAGGCGGTGTCCGGCACCGGGGCCAAGGCCATCCTGGAACTGGAGCGCCAGGTGGACCAGATCGTCAAAGGCCAGGCGGTCACCCGCGAGGTGTATCCGCACCAGATCGCCTTCAACGTGCTGCCGCACGTGGACTCGTTCCTCCCCACCGGCTACACCAAGGAGGAAATGAAGATGGAAAACGAAGGCCGCAAGATCATGCATCACCCGGGGTTCCGGGCGAGCGTGACCTGCGTGCGGGTGCCGGTGTACCGGGCGCACTCGGTGGCCGTAAGCGCCGAGTTCCAGAAACCGGTCACGGTGGAAGCGGCCCTGGCCGCCTTGAAGAAGGCCCCGGGCCTGGACGTGATCGACGACCCGGCCAAGTGCGAATACCCGCTGCCGCTTTACCAGGCCGAGAAATACAACTGCGCCGTGGGCCGCATCCGTAAGGACTGCGCCATGGACAACGGCCTGTGTTTCTGGGTGGCGGGCGACCAGTTGCTCAAGGGCGCGGCGCTTAACGCCGTCCAGATTGCCGAGGAACTTCTCAAGTAAACGCCGCCAAGAACGTCTCGCGACCGGCCGGGGCCTCGCGCCCCTGCCGGTCGTTCGTTTCCGGGGGACCCCAACCCCGCGCCCAGGCGATTGTCTCTGCCCTCGTCGTTCGCAAGAACAGGGCGCGGCACGTGGGGCGCAGACGTGGATTTCGCATGGGTCTCCCGGGCCTCGGGGCGGAGAAGTCGAATCAGAGCAGCCTTTGCGGCGCCAACCGGATGCGCGTTCGGTCAGGGCTGCCGCCGCGCAGCTTGGGGAACGTTCGCCGCGGCGCCATCGGGGCAAGAATTGTATCGACAATCAGGCCAGATGGCCCAAAAAAGGCGGGGTCAGCCCGGCCAGCGATGCCGCGCGGGCGGCTTGGCGGCTGACATGGATTGACCGAAAGATAAGGCGACCTATGAATGGCAGACAAAACAGGCAACTTACCAACCCCACCCCCCGTCCGCTTTGGCGCGCCCGCCTCGGCGTGACCGGGTTGACCGCTCTTGGCATTATGACTTCCTGCGGCTCGTTTGCCGCGTCGTTTGGCGACGACGTGGGCTTCCTGAAGAAACACGTGGACGTGGTCACGCTCACGGACCGTTCCGGCCAAGCCCAGGTGGCCCTGGTCCCCGCCTGGCAGGGGCGCGTCATGACCAGCACCGCGCTGGGCGAGCAAGGGCTCAGCTACGGATGGCTGAACCGCGAGCTGATCGGCTCCGGGAAGTTCGTTCAGCACATCAACGTGTTCGGCGGCGAGGACCGGTTCTGGATGGGGCCCGAAGGCGGGCAATACTCGATCTTCTTCGGCAAGGGCGCGGCCTTTGACCTGGCGCATTGGTTCACCCCGGCGCCCATCGACACCGAGCCGTTCAAACTGCTCCGGCAGAGCGGCAGCCGGGCGACTTTCCGCCATAACTTCACCCTGACGAATTATTCGGGCACGGTCTTCCAGGTGCAAGCCGACCGGACGGTGCAGTTGCTGAGCCCGTCCCAGGCCTGGAAGCAACTGGGGGTCAAGGCCCCGGCCGGTGTCAAGGTGGTGGCTTTCGAAACCGCCAACAAGGTCACCAACAAAGGCAAACAGCCCTGGGCCAAGGACAGCGGCCTGCTCTCGGTTTGGATTCTGGGCATGTTCAATCCCTCGCCGGCCACGACCATTGTCGTGCCGATCAAGCCGGGACCCGAGTCCACGCTGGGCAAACCGGTGAACGCCGACTACTTCGGCCGGGTGCCGCCGGAGCGCCTGGTGGTCAAGGACAAGGTCGTCTTCTTCAGCGCCGACGGCCAATACCGGAGCAAGATTGGCATCTCGCCCAAGCGCGCCCTGCCCGTCATGGGCAGCTACGACGCCGCCAACAACGTCCTGACGGTGGCGCAGTACACGTTGCCGGGCAACACCACCGAGTATGTGAACTCGATGTGGGAACTGCAGAAGGAGCCCTTCTCGGGCGACGCCGGCAACTGCTACAATGACGGCCCACCCTCGCCGGGCGCCAAGCCGCTGGGGCCGTTCTACGAGCTGGAATCGTCCTCCCCGGCCCTGGCGCTGGCGCCGGGCAAGTCCTACACCCACCTCCACCGCACGATCCATCTGACGGGCGACAAGGCCGCGCTGGATGCGATTGCGCGGGCCACGCTGGGCGCCAGCCTGGAGGAGATCGTGCAGGCCCTGCCGAAAGCGAAGTAGGCCGCGGCTCCTCCTTCGAGCGTCGTCCCCGCCGCCTCCCGGGTGGCGGGGACTTTTTGCTTCCGCCGGCCGGGGTTTGGCCGTTGAATGGCCGGCATGTCGCGCGAGTACGTGCTGCAACCGTTCCGGCCCGAGGTCAATCTGCGGATTGACTACGAGCAGGAGCTCAACCCGCAGCAGCACGCGGCGGTGACGGCGCCGCCGGGGCCTTCGCTGGTCATCGCCGGGGCCGGCTCGGGCAAGACGCGCACCCTGACCTACCGCGTGGCTTTCCTCCTGGAGCAAGGCATCCCCGCCGACCGCATCCTGCTGCTGACGTTCACCAACAAGGCGGCGCGCGAGATGATGCGGCGGGTGGGGGAACTCCTGGGCAGCGACCTGCCGGAACTCTGGGGCGGCACCTTTCACTCCATCGGGGCGCGGCTGTTGCGCCGCCACGCCGACCTGGCCGGCTATCGGCCCGATTTCACCATCATGGACCGGGACGACTCCGAGGCCCTGCTGAAAGCGTGCGTGGCGGACGCGGACATCGATGTGAAGGCGACACGCTTTCCCAAGGCTCCGGCGCTGGCGGAGGTGTATTCGCTGGCCGTCAACACCGAGCGCACCGCCGCCCAGATCGTCACCTCGCAGTACCCCTGGTTCGAGTCCCTCATTCCGCAGATCGAGGAGATCGGCCGCCGCTATGCCGAGCGCAAACGCGCCACCAACAACATGGACTTCGATGACCTGCTGGCGCTGTGGCTGCGGCTCCTGCAAAACCACCCGGAGGCGCTCGAACGCCTGCAGCGCCGGTTCCAGTTCCTCCTGGTGGACGAATACCAGGACACCAACAAGCTCCAGGCCGACCTCATCGATCTGCTGGCGGCGCGCCATCACAACGTCATGGCCGTCGGCGACGATTCCCAGAGCATCTACGCCTGGCGCGGGGCCAACTTCCGCAACATCCTCGAGTTCCCGAAACGCTACCCCGAGGCGCGCGTCTTCAAGATCGAGACCAACTACCGGAGCACGCCCGAAATCCTGCGCGTGGCCAACGCGGCCATCGCCCCCAACACGCTCCAGTTCCAGAAGGAACTCGCCCCCGCCCGCAAGCCCGGCCTCAAGCCGGCCCTGGTCGCCTGCGGCACGGGGGAGGAACAGGCCGCCTTCGTGGCCCAGCGCGCCCTGGAACTGCGCGACGAGGGCGTCTCGCTCAACTCCATGGCCGTGCTCTACCGCTCGCATTTCCACGCCCTCGAACTCCAGCTCGAACTCACCCGCCGCAACATCCCCTTCAGCATCACCAGCGGCATGCGCTTCTTCGAGCAGGCGCACATCAAGGATGTGGCGGCCTGGCTCAAGTTCGTCTGCAACCCGGCAGACGAGCTGTCCTTTAAGCGGCTGGTCCAGATGCTGCCCGGCGTGGGAGGCAAAGGGGCCGCCCGGCTCTGGACGGATTTCCGCGCGCGTGTGGCGAAGGCGGCGCCGCCGGCCTTGCCAGCGACGCCGGACGGCCCGGAGACCTCCGGGCCGCAGGGCGAGGGAGGGCGCAAGCCACCGCCACCAGTGCTGGCCAGCGCCCTGCAGGCGTGCCTGGCGTCCGTGCCCAAGAAAGCCGCCGCCGCGTGGGCCCAGTTCACCGCCACGCTCGCGCAACTCGAGGCGCCGAAGCTCCGCTCCAGCCCCAAGGCCATGATCGGCCTGGTGCTCGAGGCCGGCTACGAGGAATACCTCCAGGACAATTACCCGAACTTCCGGCAGCGCCTGGAAGACCTCGAACAATTGGGGGCGTTCGCCGGCCAGTTCCGCAGCGCCGAGGACTTTCTGACCCAGCTCTCCCTGCTGACAAACCTCGAGACCGAGGAGGAAGGCCCGAAGCCGCCGCGCGACGACGAGCGCCTGCGGCTTTCGACCATCCACCAGGCCAAAGGCCTCGAGTTCGACGTGGTGTTTGTGATCATGCTTTGCGACGGGCTGTTTCCCTCGGCGCGTTCGATCGAAAGCGACGAGGGCGAGGAGGAGGAGCGCCGCCTGTTCTACGTGGCCATCACCCGCGCCCGCAACGAGCTTTACCTCAGCTATCCCCTGATCCGCCTGGCGCAGGGCTACTCGGGCGGCGACACACTGCAGCAGCCCTCGCGCTTCCTGGGAGACATCCCCAACAAGATTGTCGAGCAATGGAACCTGCAGACCGGCCACCCCTACGGGGCTTAGCCGCGGCTCACGCCCAGGCAAATCCCGGAGGCGGACAAGGCGCCTTCCAGCAGGACTGC
>JAKLEJ010000590.1 GCA_022711695.1 Verrucomicrobiota bacterium
ACCCGCACCACCGCCGCCTCCAGGGCCAGCTTGAGCAGTTGGACAAGGGGCGATGACGACCTCCAACCGCAACAGGCTGGCCAATCGGGATTTGACTCGCGTAGCGCTGAGTGCGACCAGGCGCCCTTCAGTTCATCTGTATCACCCGGTAGAAGCGCTTGCCCGATCCGGAGTTGGTGTCGCTGGCCGAGAGCACGTAGCCGGCGGCTGCCGCGTCGGAGCCGAGCGGCGTCCAACCCGGGGCCGCAAGGTCGTCCTTGTAAACCACGCGGTAGGTCCTGCCCGGATAGGCGCTCCAGGTCAGACCAAAGATGCTGTTGGTGAACGCGCAGGAGGAGATTCGGGGCGGCGGGATGGTCACGATGGAGAAGCTCTTGCTATCGTTCAGGGCCGGCGTGCCGCTGTCGGTAACCCGCACGGTGGCAAAGTTGGTTTGGGGCGCGGAAACCTCCGGAGCGGGCCAGGTGAACACGCCGTCCGCGCTCACGCCCGCGCCCGCAGGGCCCGCGACCAGGCTGAAGGTCAGGGTATCGCGCGGGATATCGGCGTCCGAGGCCGTATTGGTGAAGGTGAGCGTGGTGCCGGCATTGACGGTCCTGGCAGCGATGCCGGCGAGGCTCGGGGCGGTATTGGTGTAGGGGAATATCTCGAAACCGCTGCACGCCGGCTCGAAGGCGGCGCCTTTCAAGAACTGCAAGGTGATCTGCCCGGCGCTCGTCGTCGTGACGTTGTACTGGCGGGTGGTGGCGCGGAACTTCGCGCCGGCGGCGGCGAGGATGTCGAAGTTGGTCAGCACCTGGACGCCGTTGAGCGCGACGTGAAACTGCCGCTCGCCGGGGGCTCCGACGTTGGCCGAGGTCTCGGCGAAGTGCAGCCGCGTCTTGTAGAGCTTGTTGGACAGCAGTCCAGGCAGGATGCACGCGAAGCTGCGCCATCGCTCGCTCTGATACAACCCCTGCGGGGCAGGATTGGTGGCCGCGCTTAAGTCAATGGCGTTGGTAACAGAGCGAATGCTCAGAGACGCCGTGTAGGCAGCGTCGGAACTGAATCTGCCCAGCGCCGGCCCCCCGCAGTTGAAGGAGTAGTTCGACACGGAAGTGAAGAAGGGCGCGGTGAAGAGATTGTTGTCCTCGTCGCCTTCCGGAAAGCGGTTGATGTCATCCACGTTGGCAGTGACGGCATGGGCGCCGGGCGTGGCGGTCCAGTAAGGGACGCTGACGCCGCCGTTGGCCGTGAGGTTCATCGAGGCGCCCGGGGCCAGCGGCCCCGGGAGGGCGCCGGCCCAGAAGCCGCCACCGCCGTCCACGCTGAACCCGATGCCGATGCCGGTGCCGTTGCCGGGGGCGGAAGCCGTGCCCTGGTTCCTGACGGTTGCGGTAAAGTAAACGCGGCTGCCGGGATAGATGGGAGCAGGGCTCCACGTGATGGCCGTGACGACCACATCGGGCAAGGCATTGGTGGGAGCGGCGCTGGCCTGGTTGGAGTTGGGGCTCTCTCCCGCGTTATTCACCGCTGAGACATAGTAGTAATAGGGGATGCCGGCGCCGCCGGAGGTGTCCCGGAACGGCGAGGAGAGAACGTTGCTGGCGATGACGCTATAGGTGCCGTTGCTGGTGGTGGCGCGCTTGATCCTGTAGCTGGAGGCGTTGGCGGGCGAGTTCCAGCTCAGCGCGATGTGCCCCGAGCCGGCAGTGGCCGTGAGACCCGCTGGCGCTGTGGGCGCCGTCGTCCACAAGCCAACGGGAACCGCGACCTCGCCCGAGTTGTCGCTCTCCGCGACGGCATTGACGGCGGTGACGACATAAAAGTTGGTAGTGCCGTTAACCGGGGCGGTATCGGTGAAAGTGGTCACCGGCATGCCTTCGGTGATGCCCTGGCCCAGCAGCGTGTAAGGACCGCCGCTGTTGGTGGCACGCTTGACCGCGTAGGTGGCTGGCGTCAGCGGCGCATTGGTCCAGGCAACGACGACCGAGCCGCCGGAAGGTGTGGCGGTCACTCCAGCAGGCGGCGCCGGCCACGTGACCGGTCCGCTCAGGTAGGTCCGAAACCAGGCCGCGATGGGCTCAAGGTCAAACGAGGACCAGCCGGCAGGGTCGCCGTTCTGAAAAAGAGTGCAGCCCAACACGCAGGAGTCCTGGCCGATCTGGCGGTCAAACCAGTTCAGCCAGCGCTCATATTGGGCCGCCGTGCCGCGATACTGCCAGCCGGACGTAGCCGGGGAGCCGCTCTCATCCACACCTCCCTCAGTCAGAATCAAGGGCAGGCTCAGCAGATCGTTGTAGCCCTGCTGGGCGAAGTATGAATAGAACTGTCGGTAGCGCAGCGAATACCAAATCTCGATCCCTACGTCGGTGCTGTAATGAATGGTGTAAGCGTGATAGCTCCAGGCACCGCCGGCCGCCTGGGCCTGGCGCAACGCGGGCACGAATGGGTCCAGGTCCGAGAGGC
>JAKLEJ010000591.1 GCA_022711695.1 Verrucomicrobiota bacterium
CCGGCGGTGATCATGCGGATGATCATGGCCGGGAAGACGGGGTGTTTGCCCAGGGCGGCGGCGATGCCTTCGCCGCGCTCGATGTCGGTTGCGGCCAGGCGGATGGACTTTTCCATGATCACGTTGCCCACGGTGTTGGCCACGATGCCGAGCACTTCGAGGATGGGCACGCCGCTGCGCACCAGCGAGGCCATGGTGCGGGTGAAGCGCGCCAGGCAGATCTTGTGCGCGATCGGGCCGAAGATGGGCAACTGGATGCGGGTGCGGTCCCAGAACTCGCGTCCTTTCTTGGTCTTGATGAAGGCGAACCAGCCATAGACCGAGCCCACCCCCGCGGCCAGCAGCACCAGGAGGTTGTCCTTGACGATGTGGCTGAGGTTGATGAGGGCCTGCGTGGGGGCCGGCAGCTTCGAGCCGAAGCTCGAGTAAATCTCGCCGAACACCGGCACCACCCGGACCAGCAAAAAGACGGTGATGCCCAGGGCGACGATCGTCACCACCGTGGGATACATGCAGGCGGACTTGACCTTCTTGCGCAGGCGGGCGGTGTTCTCGAGGTAGGTGGCCAGGCGGGCCAGGATCTCGGCCAGCAAGCCGCCCCGCTCGCCCGCGCCCACCATGCAGAAATAGAGCTTGTTGAAGACCTTCGGGTGCTTCTGCAGCGCCTCGGAAAAACTGTCGCCGCCCTCGACCCGCGCGCAGATGTCCTTAATCACATCGCGCATCACCTTGTTGGTGGTCTGCTCGGCCAGCGCCTGGAGCGACTGCACCATCGCCAGGCCGGCGTCGATCATCGTGGCGAGCTGCCGGGTGAACATCACCAGGTCGCCCAACGCCACCTTGCCCCCCGCGGTCTTGCCCTTGCGCCCCACCCGCTCCTGGATCGAGACCACCAGCAGATTCCGGTTCAATAGCGTCGCCACCGCCGCCTGCTCGGTGGGCGCATCCATCGTGCTGCGGATTTCCCGCCCGCTGCTCACTTCCCGCGCTACGTATGCAAATGAGGCCATATCCTGCCAAAGCTGTATGGTTTTCGGACTGCGACGGGCACTTCTCCCAGTTCGCGGATAGCTTCAAGCAAGGGCCTTGCCAAAACGCCGCCAGGCGCCTCGATGGGTCGGGCGATCCATAGGCCCCGCGCGACACCTCCCCGGGCAAACGGGGGAAGAGGGCGCAAACAGCGGCCTGGGAAGCCAGGTCAGGCGGCGGAACGCCGCGATCCAGGAAGGGCACGGGGCAGCGCCTGCGCAGCGCTCACCGCCGGCCCGGATGTCCACTTGTGGAACACGTGTCCAGAAATCCGGGGCGCCGGGCGGGCTAATCAGTCCACTCGTCCCGGGGGTCGAACGGGGGCACCGGCACGTTGACGATCTTGAGCGCGCCGATGGCGCGATGCCGGCAGCCCGGGGGAATGTAGATGGCGGTCATGGGCCGCACCGGGTAGAGCTCCCCGTCCAGCTCGATGTGGCCCCGTCCTTCCAGGATGAGGTAGAGCTCGGCGGTTTTGCGATGATAGTGGGCGCGCGAACTCTGGCTGATGGTCACCAGGTGCAGGCTGGCCGCGGCCTCCGGAAGCCCCGTGAAAGCCCGGCGCGCGGCGCCGCACGGGCAGGGCGTCTCCGGCAGTTCGTCCAACTGGACGATTCGCGGCGGCGTCATGGGGCGGACGGGGGCGCGCCGGCGGGCCGTTGCTTGCGCCAGGCGTCTTCCACATGGTCGAGCACCGCCTCCACCTCGCCCGCCTTGATGGCGCCGACCACGTAATGGGCCACGGTCGTGCGCGCCATCTGGCCCAGCAGGGGAGGCATGGCATCGAGCTCCTGGGCGATGATCTGGCGCGCCATCGCGGCCATGGTGTTTCCGTTGAAAAACTTGAAGGGGGCGGTCTTGTGCGTGCGGCGGCAGAGATCCAAGGCCTCGCGCAGCTCGATCTCCCGGGTTTCGAGGGATTCCCACTGCCGGCGGGCCTCGTCGAAGGCCGCGCCGTTGGGCTCGTGCGGTTGTTGGTCCTTCTGGCAGAGTTCCTGGTTCATCGCCACTACCGCCTGCCAGGGCGAAGCCAACAGCCATTTTCGTTTGTGTGCCAGCACGCTTAGTCTCCGGGCGCGCCTGCCGCCGCCGGGCGTCTGCGCCGGTTGCGGACAGGCAATTGTTGTTTGGCGGCCGCCGGTTCCACTGGCCGGAAACCGAATATCGTCATCCGGCCGGCTTCGGGCGGCTCAATCGTTGGGCGAATCTACGCCGGGGTTGGCGCCCCGGTCAACTCCGCCGGCGAGTTTTGCGCGCCGCGCGTGGCAGCCTGGAGCGCCATGCCGGGGGGCCTCAGGCCCCGAACTTGTCCAGCATCTTCCCGTGGGCCTGCATGTAGCGGATGAGGTACTTCGCCTCGAAAATGCCCAGCGAGCCGCTGTTGGCCCCCGTCTCGGTGAACCGCTGCAGCTTGTCC
>JAKLEJ010000592.1 GCA_022711695.1 Verrucomicrobiota bacterium
GGGCTCGGATTTCACGCCGGCGTCACGCGCCTGGGCAAGAGTCTGGGCGTCAGCAGGTCTGCCGGCCGCCACCGCGCGGCGGGCATCCTGGGCCGCCAACTCGATGGCTTTCCACATCAATTGAACCATCGACTGACTGCCGGCGTCGCGTCGGGCTAATTCGAGGGAGGAAGCCACTTCGGGCACGGCCTGGGAAACCGATCGGAGAATCCGGTCGGTCGCCGAAGGCGCCTCTTGGGAAGCGACAATCGCCACCGCGGCAAATGAGCGAGGCGACCGACGGCAAAGGGTGGAGACAATGGCCTCGACGGACTCAGGCGCCGCCGCCAACGCCGCCTTGGCCACGGGAAGGATCTCGGCGGGCGCGTGCAAAGCCGCGGCGCCGGCCGTTTCCGCCGCAACGTCGGGGGCGGCTTTGCAGATGGCGCTGACGGCAAAGGGGATGGCCCCCGGCTTGGCCAGGGCGGTCACGGCCTGGACGACCTCGCGGGCGAGGGCGGCGCGCTGGGCGGCCGGCGCGCTGGCTACGAGCCGGGCGGCGGCTTGCGGCAGTTCGAGGACAGAGACGTTCGCCAGGGCGGCAAAGGGCGTCTGCGGCTGCGGGGCTGGCCGGAGGACCAGCAGCAGAGCCAGGGAGCAGCCCAGCGCGCCAGTGGCGAGGGCGATCGTCTTCAATATGCGTGTTTTCATATAAGGAGTGTAGGCCGAGTTAGGTTAGGATGAGTTCTGAAGGAAGCGCGGGATCAGGGCACAATGGTGTAATCGATCGGAGTGCGGAGCCGGTAATACTTCATGCCGCCGCCAATCGGGACAGTGACCGGGCTGGTCAGGCTGAGGTAAAGCCACGGCCCGTTCATTTGGCTGGAGTATTCGAGCGCGAAGCCGCCCGCGTTCCACTCCAATCTCATGGTTTGGGCGAGGTAGTCGGGAACGAAGGCGATCGAGGGGACGGTGCTTCCGCTGACGGACGCGGCGAAATCGACGTTGGCGTCTTCGAACCCGGCGAGTTGCCAGCCTTCCTCCCCGCCCCTGACCCAGCAATCCGGGTAGTTCGCGCCGACGCTGGGCGGACTGAAGAGATCGACGCCGCCGACGCCAGCGCTGGCCCCCTCTCCGAGGTTGTAGAACTGAACGGTCCAGGTGAACTCGGGAGGCGCAACCAGGCCGGAGCCAAAGTCGGAGTCAAAGACGAGCATGGACCGGTCGGTCGAGGCGATGGGAAAGAGGCCGCTGTCGAAGAACACCGATCCGGGCATGCGGGGGTGGCCGCTGTAGCGGGGCCCGTCGTTGCGGTAGAAGCGCACGCGCAGTCGGGCGCTGGGGCTGAGATTGGCGGCCCAGTAATTGAAGGAGAAGTTGGTCACGTAATAGGCCCTGCCCTGAGGGGCGTCGGCCAGCACGATCTCGTCGCCTATTTCCTCGCCTTCGGCGTTGAGGCGCGTTCCGAGGTCCGTGGCGTAATTCCAATACAGGACGTCCGCTCGAGCGGCGCTGCCCAGGCACAGTGCCCCCACCGCCGCCAGGCCCAGAAGTCTTCTGTAGTTCATGATCATATGCGTCAGCTACTACGGCATCCTGGGGGATTTCCTTATCATCGAAACCTCCCAATTCAACAAACGCCATCGTTTTCTCAGCCAGCGCAGGGTCGGAGGGAGGCCGCAGGCGGGGAAGCGGCTCGGGGCGGCAGCCGCTGGAGCCGCCGCCGGAGACGCAGATCGGCCGCAGCCATGTCGTCAGGGAGGCGTCCGCCGAAGCTCCCGGGCTCGAACGGAGGTCATTCCCGGCTCTCTAAGGAAAAGGCCCTCCTGGGCCACTCCCAAAGTGGACGCGCGCGACGGCGTCCTTCTTGAACGCAAGCTGTTGTCGGCGCGGGAAAAGCGCGACCCGAGGGGCGAACGCGCCGGGTTTAGCTCAGCCACGCGCGCTATCGAGGCGCGTGCGAGACTTGGCAGTTGGGCAGCGCCTGTCGAAACCAGTCGAGTGTTCTCGACCGCCTCGCGGAACAGCAGCCCGGCGGTCGGAGGCTTGACTCCGGCCGCCAAAGGCTCGATGTTGACGCCGGAAAGTACACTGGACCATGAGCAAGCTGATCCTGATCATTCTGGCGATTCTGCTCCCGCCCCTGGCTGTCTATCTCAAGAGCAAATCCGCCAAGTCAACCATCCTCAACCTCATTCTGTGCTTCCTGTTCTGGATTCCGGGCGTGCTCCACGCGCTGTATGTGGTGTTGACATAGGCGGGTTCCGGCGGCTCCACCCGGGAACCAGACGGACCGGGCGTTTGGGAATGGTGAAGCCCAGGGTGGATTGTAGCGGCTCGGAGGCTGCCCAGCCGGGGCATGGAGTGAGTCACCGGCTGACGTTCGACCCGAAGTTCGTGGTCAACTCGTAGCTGAATTGGCGTTT
>JAKLEJ010000593.1 GCA_022711695.1 Verrucomicrobiota bacterium
CGACAGCGTCAGCAAGCGGCTGGGCGTGAAGGTGTATGGCGGCGAAGCCATCGCCGCGGGCGGCATCATTGTGCGCCAGCGGGGCTCGAAGTTCGTGGCCGGCGACAACGTGGGCACGGGCCGGGACTGGACCCTTTACGCGCTGGCGGACGGCAAGGTCAAGTTCGACATGAACCGCAACCGCAAGCGGGTCACCGTCGTGCCTGCCCCGGCGGCTGCGGGCAACTAGCGCCATTCCATTTTCCAGGGGCGAGGTGCGTCACCTCGCCCTTTTTCTTTCCCCGGGGCTAAAGCTGCGGATTGGGCGTCATGTTTGTCGATGAGATCAAAGTCTTCGCGCGAGCCGGCCATGGCGGCAAGGGCTGCATCGCCTTTCAGCGCGAGAAATACCGGCCCAAGGGCGGCCCGAGCGGGGGCAATGGCGGGCGCGGTGGGAGCGTGATCCTGCAGGCCGACCACGATCTGAACAACCTCATCGCCCAGTATTTCAACCCCCGGCTGCTGGCCGAGAAGGGCCAGGGCGGAATGGGCAAAGGGATGGACGGACATGCCGGCAAGGACCTGGTGGTGCGGGTGCCCTGCGGCACGCTGGTGTGGAGGCTGCCGGCCGCCGCGGAGGCGCCGCCCGCCGGGGAAGAGGCGGCCGAACGCGCGCCCCTGCCCGCGGGCAGCTCCGGCCGCGGATTGCTTCGCTACGCCGGCGGCGCTCGGGCGGTGGAGGTGAACCTGGACGGAGAAGACAGCCGGGAGGAACCCGTCGCCCGCGTCTGGACCCGGCCCGACCAACAGGGCGAGCTGGTGGCGGACCTGACCGAGAACGGACAGCAGTTCGTGCTGTGCCAGGGAGGCCGCGGCGGGTTGGGCAACCGGAACTTCGCCACGGCGGTCCGCCAGACGCCGCGCTTTGCCCAGCCGGGCGAACCCGGCGAGGAAGGCGAGTTTTTGTTCGAGCTGCGCATGATCGCGGACGTGGGGCTGGTGGGGTATCCGAACGCGGGCAAGTCCACTCTGCTGGGGGCCATTTCCAAGGCGCGTCCGAAGATCGCCCCCTACCCGTTCACGACCCTGCATCCCCAGGTGGGCATCGTGGAGTACGCGGACTTTCGCCGCCTGGTGGTGTGCGACGTGCCCGGGCTCATCGCCGGGGCCCATCGCAACGTCGGGCTGGGCCATGCCTTTCTCCGACACATCGAGCGCTGCAAAGTCCTGGTGCTGCTGCTGGACATGGCCGGGACCGACGCCCGCGCGCCGTGGGACGACCACGAGCAGTTGCTCAAGGAGCTGGAGCTTTACGATCCGGGCCTGCTCGAACGGCCGCGCCTGATCGTGGCCAACAAGATGGACGAGCCGGCCGCCGAGCCCAATCTCCGCAAGTTCAAGCGCCGCGTGCCGAAGACTCCCGTGCTGCCCATCGCCGCCGCCTTCGACGAAGGGATCGATAAGTTCAAGCAGACGATTCGCGCCGCTGTCGAGGCGGCCCTCCACGACAAGGGGTCTGCCGGGGCGGTTCAGAGACCCGAGGTTCGAGATCCGGAAGGCGCGTAGAAGCCGGGGCAGGGTTTCCCCTTGGCCTCGGTTCCACGCCGACACCCACGGTGGGGTGGCACGCCTCCGCAGGAGCGTCGCCTTGCCGTGCGCCGCGCGATGGGCGGCTGCCCTGCGCACGAGCGTTTCGGACGGCGGGCTAATCCGGCACTTCCTCGACCACGACCGCGGCGGGGCGGGCGCGGCGGCCGAAGCGGACCTCCGGGAAGAGCATCAGGGTGGCCACGCCGATGAGGCCGGCGCTGATGAAGGCGAGGGTGGTCATGGGCAGGCGCGCCGCCAGGGCAAAGGCCACCGCCGGGGCCAGCACTCCCCGCGCCCCGGTCAGGAACGTGTGTACGCTCATGTAATCGGCCACGCGCTCCGGAGGCGCGAATTTCGTCACCCAGAGGCTCCAGGCCACATCGCCCCCGGCGGCGGACACGCCGTAGATCACCGCGGCGGCCAGCAGGCCGGTGAGGTCGTCGCTCATGAAGAACGTCAGTGTGCCCAGCGCAAACCCCACGTTCAGGGTGATGCGCAGGACGAAGAAGTTCATGTGATCGAAGAGCCAGCCCCAGATGGGGCTGAGGACCAGTCGGGCGATGTTGGGGACCACGCCCGTCACCAGGGCGATCAGGCCCACCGTCAACCCGAGGTCGTAGCGCGGATTGGCCAGGTATTCGATGCGCAGCGGCACCATCATCAGGTTGGCGAACCCCATCAGCATCCAGCAGATCAGCGTCCGCCGGAAGAGCGCGTCCTCCCTGACGAAGCGCATGGCGCGCAGGGGATGGCTGCCCCGTTCCCAGGGGAGCGGGTTGCTCGGGCAGCGCGACAGGCACCACCCCCCAAATGCCAGGGCCAGCGCGAACACCA
>JAKLEJ010000594.1 GCA_022711695.1 Verrucomicrobiota bacterium
GAAGGTCTCGCGGTTCATTAGCTTGCGGGTTTGCGGCGTCGAGGGGCAGTGCAGGGTCAGCACGTCCGCCTGATCGAGCAGCGTGTCGAACGCCGCCGGCCGCGCCCCGAGCTTGGCGATGTCGGCCGCCGGGGCAATTGGATCGAACACCAGCACCGCGCACTTGAACGGGACCAGGCGCTTGACAACCTCGCGGCCGATGCGCCCGAAGCCCACCACGCCCACCGTCAGATCGCGCAGCGTTTTCATGCCGCTGAGCGGCGTCGCCAATCCCCACTTGCCGGCGCGCAGGTGGACGGTGTGCGGCACGACCTGGCGGGTGCTCGCCAGAATGAACGCCAGGGTGTGGTCGGCCACCTCGTCGATGCAGTAGTCGGGCACGTTGCAGACCGGAATCCGGCGGGCGCGCGCCGCCTCGAGATCCACGTTGTCCACGCCGATGCCGTAGCGCACGATGACGCGGGCCCGGGCCATGGCCTCGACCACCTTGGAGTTCACCCGGGCAAACTGGGTGATCACCGCCGCGGCGTCGGACACCAGCGCGGCCAGCTCCGCCTCGGTCTTGCACTGGCGCCCCTCCACCCGGCATCCCTGCGTGTTGAGGACCTGTTCCTCGATGCCCAGGTCCGGGAAGGTCCAATCGGTGATGGCGACTTTTGCGGGGTCGGTGTTCATGACATGATCGCGTTCGGAACGTCGGCGCCAGTCTAGTGAAAATGAGTCGCGGGGCCTATCCTTTTTGGCTGATTTCCGCCGTTTTTCCCCGGCCCGTCTTTCCCGTCAGGAAAGCCTGGCCAGGGCCGGCCGGCAAGGGCGGGCTGCGGGGGATTCAGGAAGTTCTGGAAAACCGGCGGAATCCGGGCGAAAAAGAGAAGCCGCCGTTTTCCGGGCAGGCTAGAGGACCGGTGGCGACAAACCCACTTATGAGCCACGAAGGCAGACTGGCTGGCAAAAGAGCGCTGATCACCGGCGCGGGAACGGGCATCGGACGGGAGATCGCGCTGGAGTTTGCCCGGCAGGGCGCCGAGGTCGCGCTCCATTACGCTCACAGCGACGCCGGCGTCCGAAGCGCCGTGCAGGAAATCCAGGCGATGGGACGCAAGGCTGCGGCGCTCCAGGCCCGGTTCCAGGACATCGGCGAGGTCCAGGGGCTGGCGGACAAGGCCATCGAGTTTCTCGGGCGGGTGGACTGCCTGGTCAACAACGCCGGCATCACCTTCAACAAGGCCTTTTTCAAGGTGACCCCCGAGCAGTTCGACACGGTGTTCCAGGTGAACATCCGGGCCCAGTTCTTCCTCACGCAGCGGGTGGCCCGGCACATGATCGAGCGCGGCGGCGGCGCCGTGTGCAATCTCACCAGCATTCACGGCCTCTCCGGGGCGCGGGACCATTCGGCGTATGCGGCGACCAAGGGAGCGATCATTGCGTACACGCGCTCCCTGGCGGTCGAACTGGCCCACCAGGGCGTGCGCGTGAACGCCATCGCCCCGGGCTGGGTGAACGTGGAAAATTACTTCAAGGCCATCCCGGGCTTCAGTCTCGAGGCCGCGGCCGAGGCGGCTCGCAAGACGGTGCCGGCGGCCCGCGCCGGCACGCCCCTGGACATCGCCCGGCTGGCGGTGTTTCTCTGCTCCGACGACGCCTCTTTCATCGTGGGCCAGACCCTGGTCGCCGACGGCGGCACCACCTCGCTGATGTCCCTGATGACCGATTTTCGCACCGAGTCCAACGCCTCTTTTGGCAAGGACTACGTGCCCGGCGTCTAGTATGAGCGGAACCCAGCCAGCACTCCCCACCCCCCCCTCCCGATCCAGGTTATTTGCCTTCGCCGTCGCGTTCGTCGCGTCGGTGGGCGGTTTCCTGTTCGGCTACGACCTGGCCATCGTCTGCGGCGCGAACCTGTATCTCAAGGAGGCGTTCAACCTGTCGCCGGCCGCCTTCGGGTTTGCCACCGGCAGCGCCGCCCTGGGCTGCATCCTGGGGCCATTCCTGGGCGCCTGGATGTGCGATGCCATTGGCCGGACCCGCACCATGATGGTGGCCTGCGCCCTGCTGGGCATCGGGTCGATCTTTACGGCCATCCCCAACGACATCGCCACCTTCAACATCTTCCGCATTGTCGGCGGCGTCGGCGTGGGGCTCTGCTCGGTGGCCTCGCCCCTCTACATCTCGGAGACCTCGCCTCCGCGGTTGCGGGGCGGCTTCGGTGTGATGTACCAGTTCGCCATTGTGGTGGGCAGCGTGGCCGCGCCGTTCATCTCCTTTGTGATCGTCAAGCTGACCCCGCCCTCGGTCTGCTGGCGATGGATGTTCGCCTCGGAGATTCTGCCGGTCATCGTGTTCCTGGGCCTGCTGTTCTTTCTGCCGCAAAGCCCGCGCTGGCTTGCCGGCCGCG
>JAKLEJ010000595.1 GCA_022711695.1 Verrucomicrobiota bacterium
GATCGAACGGCTGCGAGTGGTGGCGGTTCCCCCCAAGGTCCAGCCTCACATGAACAACCCGTTGCTGGGCGTGTCGGCCGAGGATCCGGGCAAGTACGTGCTGGGTACGGTCCCCGTCGAGCCGGATGGTTCGGGGCACTTCCGGGTTCCTTCGGGCGTCCCGGTTTTCTTTCAAGCCCTGGACCGGAACGGGGCCGCGGTGCAAACGATGCGTTCCCTGACTTACACTGTGCCAGGCCAGACCCTCGCCTGCGTGGGTTGCCACGAGCATCGCGACCAGGCCCCTTCGGCCGCGCCCGCGCTTGCCGCCCGCCGCGCTCCTTCGCGGCTGACCGCAGGCCCGGACGGATCATGGCCGCTGCGATTCGACCAGCTCGTCCAGCCGGTGCTCGACAAACATTGCGTGGGCTGCCACAGCCCCGGCGGCAAGGAGGCCAAAGCGGCCGGATTGAACCTGACCCCCGCCAATGCCTGGAAGGCCTTGATCGGGTTTGGCGGCGAAGACCTCAAGAAACAGGCGTTCGAACGGGATCGTTCGCTGGCGCACCAGGGGACGGCCGCCAACAGCAAACTCTGGAGGCATCTGACGGAAGGCAAAGGCCACAAGGACGTGAACCTCAGCGCGGACGACCGGGAACGCCTTCTGACCTGGATGGACACCTACGCCCAGCGCCTGGGCCACTACAGCGACGCCCAGGAGGCAGAACTCAAGCGCTTCCGCACCGCGATGAAGGACCTCCTGGCCGAGCCCAACGCCGCGCATCCGTAACCCGCGCGCAATCGAACCGGGAGGGCGAACGTCCTCGCGAGCCCCATCTGAATAGCGTCTTCGTCACCGCGATCCAGAGAAACTGCCTGGAAGCGCCGCTGCCGCGGCGCACTGCAAAACGCTCGAACGAGGCGCGAGGTTGGAAGGGGCTGTCAGCCCAACACGTAAACGGAGCGGTCGGTCGAAGGCAGGAAGAGCCGGCCGCTCGGGTCGAAGGACGGCCGCGATTGAATGGCGCGCTCGGCCTCGACGATCACCCGGGCTTTGCCGTCGGCGCCGACGGCGTGAAGCTGCCCCAGCGGGTCGCCTATGAAACAGGTCCCGACGTTGTCGCTGACGGCGCCCGCCAGCAGGTACTCGCAGCCCAGGAAACGCCGCCAGCGCACTGCGCCGTCCGGGGCCACCGCCTGGAGGTGGCCGGACAGGTCGGCCACCAGCACCGTGCCGTCGCTCCGCACCGCGGGCGTCGCCTGAACGCAGGCAGGGATGGACGTTCGCCAGCGCAACGCCTTCGATTCGATGGACCAGGCGCAAAGAGCCCCTGTGGTGTCGCCGTTCAGAACGGCGTAGAGCGTGTCGCCCGCGTCATCTGCCACCGGGCCGGCCGCCACCAGGGCTCGTCGGGCGCCGCGTGAGGATTCCGGCTCGGTGTGCAGGACCGTTTCGGTTCCGTCGGCGGCAAGGCAGACCAACTGGATACCTTTTCCGCCCACGGCGCGCAAAGCGTATAGCCGCCCTTGCCGGTCGGCGCCGAGGCCAGCCGCAGGCGAGATGCCGGCGTCCCACGAGGCCCGCTCAGCGCCCATAGCCGCATCCAACGCGATGAACCGCCCGCCCCAACTGCTCAGGATGACCCGGCCCGATGGGGCGTGGAAGAGCAGGTCGGACAGGATGCGCGGGTCGCTCCGGGTGGGGATTTCCCGACGCCAGCGGACGGCGCCCGTGTCCGCGCTCAGCGCATAAACGGACCCCCGCTGCGTGGCGGCAAACAGGGCCGGTTCGGTGGCATGCAGCGCGGGCGTGGCCGAGACAGGCCCGTCGAGCTGGGTCTGCCAGCGCCGCTCTCCCTGGCTGGAAAAGGCCTGCGCCCAACCGGCCATGTCGGCCACAAACGCGGTTCCGTGGCGGTCAAAGACGACCGAGGCTTGGAGGGCGCCTTGGGCTCGAAGGCGCGTCTTCAAACGCAGCCGCGGCGCGGCGGCCCCGCCAAAGCAGCCGCGGCGCGAGTTGTCACCTCCGGCGGTTTGCCAGACATCGGCCCGGTTCGAGGAGGCGCTGTCCATGGCTGTCAGGAGGCCACCCGGCGATAGGTGGGGTGATACTCGAAACGGGCGGTCTCCAGGTTCATGCCCGCGATTTCGATCTCCGAAATCCGGTTCTCGCCCAGGCCCCGGCGCCGCGCCAGGGCGAGGTAGTTCGTGCCGTTGACGAACGGCCAGGACCGGTCCGGAGCGTCCGGGTCAAACCCCATCACTGCCGCCGCCACCGCGTCGGCGCAGACCGGGTTGCGCCCCGCGATCAGCAGGCCCGGCCGGGTGACCGAGACCATCGACCCGTTCCACCAGCCTTCGGCGGACTGGATCGCGCTGATGCCGTCGATGATCGTGAGGTGGATA
>JAKLEJ010000596.1 GCA_022711695.1 Verrucomicrobiota bacterium
GCCGGGCGCTGGACACAAACCTACGTCGCACGGGGACGCAGCCTGGCGGCGGCGGTGCTCTACGCGGCGGTGGGCGGCGCTCAGCCTCCCCTGAGCCGACAACGCGTGGCCGTGCGCGTGCGACGCGAGGGGCCCGGGGGCGAAGTCTGCGGGCCGGCAAAGATCGCCATCGGCAATGGCGCCTACACAGGCGACGCCTCGTGGGGCGCGTTCGGGGTGGCCTACGCGCCGGGCGAGGTTCCCCTGAAGCCCGGCCGGCGCTACGCGCTCGAGTTCGCCAGCCTGGAGACGCAGGAAACCCTGGAAGGTTTCGTCAACATCAAGGGCCATCTGAGCGACGCGCGCCCCGGGTTCAATCCCTACCGCAAGACCGCGCCGGACACCTATGCGGAGGGCGCGGCGCACAAGAACGGGGCCGAGGAGATGCCCTTCGACCTGGATTTGCAGGTGATCGAATACGAATTCGCGGCGGCCGATTGGGCCCGCGCCGTTCAGGGCCCGGACCTGCTGGCCAACGGAAACATGGAGAGCTACGAACCGGGGCAGGAGCTTGCGAGCGATGCGCAGACGCCTCTCAAGGGTCAATCCGGTTATCGAGCCCTGCGCAGGAACGCGGCGCGGCAGCCGCGAGACTGGAAACCCTTTGCGATCGACCCACGCGCCCGCCATGCCGTCATGAGCGCGCCGGAGAACCCGGCCAACCACTTCGCCTGCGTCTTCGCCGCTGGCGGCGAACCGTTCGACGGCGGTTTTGTCCAGCGAGTCGAGGGCCTGAGCCGGGCTGAGTCTTACCGATTGGCGGGGCGCGTGCGCGCATCGTGGGCCGCGGATTTCGAGCATGAAACGGCGGTGGGGCTGGACCCGAGCGGCCAGGAAACGGACCCGCAAGCGCCGACCATCCAATGGCGGCGCTATCCGCCCCGGCACGGGGTGTTTGTGCCTGTGGACAACGAACCGGTCCGCCCCCTGACCAACGCCGTGAGCGTCTGGTTGCGCGCCCGATCCACCTGGAGGGGCGACGCGTTCGCGCCGTTCCGGGCGGACTTTGACGAACTGGCTTTGCGCCGCGTGGACACCCGCCCCCCGGCTCCCCCCGCGCCTTGAGCCGAAGGGCGGCCCGGACAGGGGCTATCCGGATTTCAGACTTGGCGCGAGGCGCCGCGCCCGCTAAATTGATTTCCATGAGCAACGAGCCCGTTCTCCACGTCAATTTGCCAGGCATCCCCAAGATCAAGAGCGGCAAAGTGCGGGAAATGTTCGATCTGGGCGACCGGCTGCTGCTGGTGGCCACCGACCGGATCAGCGCATTCGACTGCATCATGCCCAACGGCGTTCCCCGCAAAGGCGAGGTGCTGACGCAAATCTCGCATTTCTGGTTCGAGAAGTTCGCGTCATTCCAGCCCAACCATCTCCTGGCGGGCCCCGACGACCCGCTGCCTCCAAACCTCCAATCGTTCGCCCCGACCCTGGCCCGCCGCAGCATGGTGGTGAAGAAGGCCCGGCCGCTGGCTATCGAATGCGTGGTGCGCGGCTACCTGGCCGGGTCCGGCTGGAAGGAATACCGGCAGAGCCAGACGGTCTGCGGCATCAAGTTGCCCGCGGGCCTGACGGAATCCGCCGAACTGCCCGAGCCCATCTTCACTCCGGCCACCAAGGCCGAAACCGGCCACGACGAGAACATCTCGCAGGCGGAGGCGGAGAAGATCGTGGGCGCGGAGATCGCCCGCCAGGCGCGCGACGCCAGCCTGAAGCTCTACTCGACCGCCCGCGATTACGCCCGCCAGCGGGGCATCGTCATCGCGGACACCAAGTTCGAGTTCGGCCTGTGCGAGGGCAAGCTGATCCTCATCGACGAGGTGCTGACGCCGGATTCGTCACGCTTTTGGCCGGCGGATCAATACCAGCCGGGGCGCGGACAGCCCAGCTTCGACAAGCAGTTCGTGCGGGATTACCTGGAGACGCTCGACTGGGACAAGACGCCGCCGGCGCCGGCGTTGCCGCCTGAGGTGGTGGCCAAGACCACCCAGAAGTACCTGGACGCGTTCCAACGACTGACTGGCCGGCCGCTCTGAGCCCGGAGTCCCCGCGAGGACATCCGGGTTCACTTCTTGTCGAGGCGTTCGATCACCTCCTGGGTGAGGACTTCGTAGGCGGCGGAGCCGGCGCTGTATTTGTCGTAGTGGATGATCGGCTTGCCGTGGCTGGGGGCCTCCGCCAGGCGGGTGGTGCGCGGGATCACGGTCTCGAACACGGCCTCGCCGAAGTGATTCCGCACCTCGCTCAGGACTTGCTGCGACAGGTTGGTCCGGCCGTCGAACATCGTCATCACCACTCCCAGGAGCTGAAGGCCCGGATTGATGCCGGTGTCGCGCAACTG
>JAKLEJ010000597.1 GCA_022711695.1 Verrucomicrobiota bacterium
CCTCTCGTTCGCGAACATCAGCGAGTGGGATCCGGCGGTCATGCGCGACGGCCGGATCCTCTGGACCCGCTCGGAGTACCTGGACAAGGGCGCCGACTTCGGCCACACCCTCTGGGCCATCCGCCCGAATGGCGACCACCCGGAACTGGTCTTCGGCAACAACACCCCTTACTGCTACGGCCACGGCCGGGAGGTTCCTGAGAGCCAGGAGATCGTCTGCACCATCATCTCGCACGGGGATCACCAGGGACCGATCGCGCTGATCAACCCCGGCAAGGGCCCGTTCGACACCGCCTCGCTCACCAGCATCACGCCCGACACCCGGCCGCAGTACCAGATGGACCGCTCGCATCATGAGACCTTCCGCGACCCCGAGCCGATCTCGCGCGATCATTTCCTGGTCACGCACAGCCCCGGCCGGCGCTCGCACTGGGGATTGTACGTCATCGACCGGTTTGGGAACCGCGAACTGCTCTACCTGGATCCGCTGATCAGCAGCAAGCGCCCCACCTTGCTTCGGGTGCAGCCGCGGCCGCCGGTCTTGGAGGAAAACACTGACCCGGCATTGGCGCAGCAGGGGCTTGGCCGGTTTACGGTCCAGAACGTCTATGAGGGTCTGGGCGGAACCGTCGCCCGCGGTCAGGCGAAGTATCTCCAGGTTTCCCAGGAGGTGCCGGCCCCTCTGGAGAAGCTGGCCTGCGGCGAGTTTCGCGACTCGCATCCGAGCTTCCAGGATTTCTACGCCACGCCGATCCACCTGGTGACCGGACCCCGCGTGACTTACACCACCCGCACCGCCAACGCGCTCCAGCCGCATGCCTTCCGGCAAGGCAGCGCCGCGCCGGCGGCCGAGGGGTTGGCCGCGGTGACCGAGCGCAACGGCTGGCCCAGCTACGTGGCCAAGGCGGTGCTGGGCACGGCGCCCATTGCCGAGGACGGCTCGGCGAACTTCACCGCTCCCGCCGGCAAAGTTCTCTACTTTCACCTGCTGGACGAGAATTTCAACGAGCTGCAACGAATGAGGAGCGTCGTCCAGCTCCAGCCGGGCGAGCAGCGCAGTTGCATCGGCTGCCACGACGCGCGGCCCGAGGCGCCTTTGCGCCAGGCCGGGGTGGCGCTCACGCAGCCGGCGCAGTCGCTCACCCCGCCGCCATGGGGCACGGGAGCCTTCGACTACGAGCGGATCATCCAGCCCATCCTGGACGGAAACTGCGTGCGGTGCCATGACACCAAGTCCGAGGCAAAGCTCGACTTGCGCGGCGTGCGCGACGCCCAGCGTGTCCCCGCTTCCTACCGTTCGCTCATCGCCGGAGGCTATGTTCATTACTTTGACTGGCACTATGGCTCGCGGCATTTCAAGGCCGAGCCGCTCTCGTTCGGCGCGCGCCACAGCCGCCTGTTCAAGGATCTCACCGCCAAACAGCACGAATCCGTATCCCTGAAACCCAACGAGATGCGCGCGCTCAAAGCCTGGGTGGATTTGAATTGCCCGCTCTGGCCGGACTATCGTTTCCGTCCGCAGCGCCCGCTCTAGCCGGCTGCTTCGATGTCCGCCCGCGCCATCCTCGGAAGCCTGCTGGTCGCCGCCACCCTGAGCCCACTGGGCGGGTTGAGCTGGCCGGCGGCGGAGCCGGCAGAACTGCGCCTGCATCCGCACGCGGCCAATGCGATCGTTTTCCCGCCCACGAAAATGCCGCCGCCGTCAACGCCGGTAAGAACTCTGGAGGAGGCGGTCAAGTGGCTCGAAGGCGAGGCGCACCGGATCCTTCGCGCGTCGGCGGTTCCGATGAAGGACGGCACGACAGCTTTTCCGCCGCAGGTGGGCATCGGCTATGACGCCTTCTGGCTCCGCGACTACGCGTACGCCCTGGAGGGATCGATCCAGTCGTTGACCGACCAGGAATTGATCGCGGCCTGCCGGGTGTTCCTGAAGGCGCTGCGCGAGGACGGCGCGGCGGTGGACTGCGTCCGGTTCAACGGCACGCCCATCTACAAGCCCGGCTTTGGCTCGATGGGCCGCGAGCCGGTGCTGGACGGGCCGCCCTTCACGGTGAGCGTGGCCTGGCAGACTTACCGACGGACCCAGGACGCGGAACTGCTGCGGGAGATGCTCGATCCGCTGGTCAAGACGATGAACTGGATGCCGCGCAACCCGACCAACGGGCTGGCCCACATCCGGTTTCCGGGAGAGCGTTGTCCCTACGGGTTCACGGACACCATTCCCAAATCGGGGGACGAGCTGTTTTGCTCGCTGCTGCTGGCGCAAGCCTCGCGGCAATTGGCGGACTTGCTGGCGGCAGGGGGGCGGAGGGACCAGGCGGGGAAGTGGTGCGGGGAAGCCACGCGCGTTTCCGAAAGCGTGCGCCGCGTCTTG
>JAKLEJ010000598.1 GCA_022711695.1 Verrucomicrobiota bacterium
TGGGGCGCTCCCGCGGCGCCGGGCGCGGTCAAGCCCGTCTCCGTCGAAGACCCCAGCGCGGAACTCTTCACCAACGATGCGGTCCGCCATCTGCGCATCGAAATCGGAAACGCCGAGATGGAGCGTTTGCGCCAGCACCGGCATAATCCGCGGTCCAATCAGGAGAATCGCCCGGAAGTGCCAGTCACCGTGCGCGAGGGGGAGCGCGTGTTCACTAACGTCTCCCTGCATCTTAAAGGCGCCGTCGGCAGCTTTCGTCCCATCGATTCCCGGCCGGCGATGACGCTCAATTTCGAAAGCGCTGGCCCCGTGGCCCGCTTCCACGGCCTCAAGAAGTTCTCCCTCAACAATTCGGTGCAGGACCCGACGTTCGTGTCGGAAAAGCTCTGCCGCGAGCTGTTTGTCCGGGCGGGAGTGCCAACGCCTCGCTCGGATTACGCCACGGTCGAGCTCAATGGGCGTTCGCTCGGCCTGTATGTGCTGGTGGAGGGCTGGAACCGGCAGTTCCTGGGCCGGCACTTTCGCAATACGCGGGGCAATTGTTACGACGGGGGGTTCCTGCAGGACATCAACCAGCGCCTGCGGGTGGGCTCGGGCGAATTCCCGGAGGACCAGACGGCGCTGCGGGACCTGGCCCAGTTGACCCGGTCGAGCGGCGCGAGCAACCTGTATGACCGGTTAAGCGAGAAGCTCGATCTGGACCGTTTCGTCGCCCTCGAGGCGGTGGACATGCTCATCTGGAACTGGGACGGCTACCCGATGCACGCGAACAACTATCGCGTCTTTCACGATCTGGATTCGGGCCGGCTCGTCTTCATGCCCCACGGTCTCGACCAGACCTTTCAAAAGAGCGACGGGCCGATCCTGACCGGCGACGGCGGTCTGGCAGCCCGCGCGCTCCTGAGCACCCGCCAGGGGCGGCAACGGTGCCTGGAGCGCATCGCCGAGTTGCGCGCCAGCCTGTTCCAGACCGAGGCGCTCACCAACCGGGTGGACGAACTCACGCGCCGCCTTCAGCCGGCGCTGGCCCGAGTGGGCAGCATGGCGGCCGGACGGCAGAGACGGGAGGCGGCCTCCTACAAGCAGCGCATCGTCAGGCGCATGGAGAGCATCGACCGACAACTGGCGGAGCTGAAGGATTTCGCGCCACTGGAGCCCGGCCAGAGCCTTGCGCTTGCCAACTGGCAGTCGCGCGGCCTCTCAGGCGCACCGGCCTTCGCACGGTCGGCCAGTCCGGAGGCCTTGCGGGTGATCCTGATGGCCCCGGGGGCCGGGGTCTGGTCGAGCCGGGTCTGGCTGGAGCAGGGACGCTACGCGTTCTCCGGCCGGGTGCGGACCGAAGCAGTGGAGACGCCCCCGGGCCAATCCCGGGCGGGAGCGGCGCTGCGGGCCTGGAGCCCGCGCAAGACGTCCCCCGGGCCGAACTGGGACTGGGCTCCCCACCGCCAATCCCGCGATGGGCGCGCGCGCGGCGACCTGGGGGCGGAGGGTTCGGCGGCGCGCCCCCTGACCGGCAGGAATGGCTGGTCCGAATTCCGGCTCGAGTTCGTGGTGCGTCAGCCCCTGGCCGACGTCGAACTGCGCTGCGAGCTGGACGCCAGCCTCGGCGCCGCTTGGTTCGACCCCGCTTCGCTCCAGGTCTCGCGCCTGAGGAGCGCGGCGCCCGCGAACTGAACCGAGCCGGATTGGAAGAAGGCGGCAGGAACCGGACCGGACGGAGGTTCCGGCCGGGTGGACTCCGCGGGTGGGTTTCTTTGCTGTCGGCGATGGCGGCGGTTGTCCTCGATCAAGAGCACCAGGCGCACTCCCAGAACCACGGCCACCGCCAGCAGAATGGCTCCTGAGATGTGCTCCATCAGCAGCAGCGTTTTCGGCGAGAACTTCTTGTGGCCGAGCGAGACCGTGTAGCTGAGCAGAACAAACCAGGCGGCCGTTCCCAGGCAGACGCCGAGAATGCAGGCGGCCTTTTCCCGGTAGTTCGCTCCCACCCAGTCATGGGCCACGAAGGCCGCGGTCAGGGTTACCCAAAGGACCAGCACCCCCGGGTTGCCCAGCACCCGGACAAAGCCGGTCATGAACGCCGAATGCGGATGCAGTTTCTCCTCGATCCGACCCTCGATCCGGTTGTGCTCCTCGACCGCCTTGGCGCGGAGGAACTTGATCCCCAGATAAAGCATGAGCAGGAAGCTGATAAGTTCCACCGCGGCCTTGGCGGTGGCGTGGGTCAAGAAGGTCGAAGCCCCCATGAACGCCAGGGTGCAGTAGATGGTCTCCATCAGCACCGCTCCGGCGGCGATCAGCAGCGCCCACCGGAACCCGCGCCGGGCCCCTTCGTTCAGGATGGTGAGGTTGATGG
>JAKLEJ010000599.1 GCA_022711695.1 Verrucomicrobiota bacterium
AATGGTGGATTCCTGGTCTTTGCCGCCAGTGCGGTGGCGGCCGGTGTTGACGTCGATGGCCACCAGGGCCTCGGTTTCGTCGATCACGATGTAGCCGCCGCTCTTGAGGAAGACCTGGCGGCTGAAGGTGGTCTCCAACTGGCGGCTGATGTTGAAGCGGTCGAAGATGGGCTGGGGCTCGTTATAGAGTTTGACCTTGCCGGCGCTGCGCGGGGAGATGCGGCCGACCATGGCGCGGATGCGGTCGTGAGCCTGGGCCATGTCCACGACGATGCGCTCGACATCCTCGGTGAGGAAGTCGCGCACGGTGCGCTCGATGAGGTCGGGTTCCTGGAAGACGCAGGTGGCGCTGGGCTGGCTCTTGATCCGGGCCTGGATGGCCTCCCATTCCTCGAGGAGGAGGGCCAGGTCGCGCACGAAGTAGCGGGCCTGGCGGCCTTCGCCGGCAGTGCGCATGATGACGCCCATGCCGTCGGGGATGGTCAGGCTGCGGAGGATTTTCTTGAGGCGCTGGCGCTCCTCCTGGCTTTCGATCTTGCGGGAGATGCCCGACTGGTCGCTGTTGGGCAGGAGCACGAGGAAGCGCCCGGGCAGGACGAGGTTGGTGGTGACGCGGGGGCCCTTGGTGCCGATGGGGCCCTTGGTGACCTGGATGATGATGTCGCTGCCCGGCGGGTAGAGGCGCGGGATGTCCTTCTGGGTGATCTTGGGTTTCTCCCGGCGCCGGCCTTCGCGCTCCACCAGCTCCACCCCGCTGTCGAAGCCCGTCGGGACGATGTCCCAATAGTGGAGAAAGGCGTTTTTCTCGAAGCCGATATCGACGAAGGCCGCCTTGAGGCTGTCTTCGAGGTTGCGGACGCGGCCCTTGTAGATGCTGCCCACGAGGCGCTCCTCCTCGGTGCGCTCGATGGTGAACTCCTCGAGCTTGCCCTCCTCGATGACAGCGACGCGGGTTTCGAGGGCCTCGGCGTTGATGACGATCTCCTTGTGGATCTTCTTCTCGGTCTTGAGGAGGCGCTGGACCTTGCGGATGACCTTGGTGGCGGCGGTGCGGATGGCCCCGATGAGGCCCTTGGAGGGGGTCTCCACGGAGACGGGCCGGAAGCCGTCCTCCTCCTTGACCTCGGCGGGGGTGTCCAGATGCGGCTCGCGGAAGCCGCGCTTGCGGCCGGAGGGGTCGTCCGGGGCGGCGGCCACGCCCTCCGGGGGCAGGCCGGCGGCGAGGTTCTCGGAGCGCTCGATTTCGCGGGCGTGGCGGGGATTGTCATAGACCCCGTCCTGGATGGAGGTTTTTTCGCCGGTGGCCTCGGCGCGGGCCTCGATGGCGGCGCGCTCGGACTGTTTTTGTTGTTTGCCGCTGGGCCGGAAATGCATGCCGCCGCGGCGGCCTTTTCTGAAACTGCGTTCACTCATATTAGAACGATCTTCGATGGATGTAGACGTTTTGCAGGATGCCCGCCGCAAGGAGGGAGCCCAGCACCGAGGATCCGCCGTAACTCAGCAGCGGCAGTGGGACGCCCGTCACGGGCATGATGCGAATATTCATGCCGATGTTAATGAAGATGTGGCTGAACCAGAGGGTCACCACTCCGACGGCCAACAGGCTGCCCAGACGATCTCGCGTCTGGCCGGCAATGCGGATGCCGGTAAACAGCACCACGGAATACAGCGCCAAGACCAGCACGCTGCCCATGAATCCTTTCTCCTCGGCGATCACGGAGAAAATGAAATCGTTGTGCGCCACAGCCCGCGGGAGGAAGCCCAGGGCGCTCTGCGCGCCCTTGAGCCAGCCCTTGCCGGCCAGGCCTCCGCTGCCCACGCTGATGAGCGCCTGGCGCACGTTGTAAGAGTCGTTCTGCTGTTGCAGGCGGGCTTTGTCCCTGGCCGCTTCGGTGGCCAGCCCGGCGGCGTAGTCCCGCCCCAGGTAGACCCAGAGGCGGCGGCGCTGGTAGTCCTCGAGCTTGAACTGCCATTGCGGCGGCGCGTAGAGGATATCCACCAGGAAAAGCCCCGTCAGCAACGCCACACCCGCCAGCAACCGGCGCAAGAAGCGCGCCGGCACCCCTCCCACGAACATCATCACCAGGCCGGTGGGCAGGAAGACGATTGCCGACCCCAGGTCCGGCTCCTTCAAGATGAGCGCGAATGGCAGCAGCATCAGCCCGAGGGCCTTGAGGAAGTTCCGCGACTGCTTCAGCTCATCGGCCGGCCGGCTGAGGAAACTGGCCAGGGCCAGGATGAAGGCCAGTTTGGCGAACTCGGAAGGCTGCAGCTTGAAGAGCCCGAAATCGAACC
This sequence comes from Verrucomicrobiota bacterium, assembly GCA_022711695.1. Lineage (GTDB taxonomy): Bacteria > Verrucomicrobiota > Verrucomicrobiia > Limisphaerales > JACRJZ01 > JACRJZ01. The sequence continues at coordinate 2,296 of JAKLEJ010000599.1, forward strand.
AGCGCCGCGCCCCATAGACGGTCTTGCCGAAGAAGAACACGGCCACCA
>JAKLEJ010000006.1 GCA_022711695.1 Verrucomicrobiota bacterium
ATCCCAGGTGGACCGCGCGCTTCTGGTTCTTGATCTCCTTCTCCAGCGGAACCTGCCCGACGCGCGCCGACTCGTAAACGCCCTCGTAATTGGCCGTGTCCGTCTGGAACCAGACCGTGCAATCCCGGGGCAGTTCCCAGGCGGTGGACTCGCCCTGAACCCGGCGCCTCCCCGTCCCCGGCACGCGATACCGGAAGCCGACGCCGTCGTTGAACACCCGCGCCTCGAAGGTCCACGCCACGCCCGATTTCGACTCGACTGGGATTTCCGCGGCGCGGCAGTGGTTGGTAGCCGAGGTCTTGTTGCCCCGCCACGGAAAGACCTCGGAGAGCTCCCGCGTTTGCGGGGCGCCCACCGTGGCCGTCAGCCCAAGATCGACGCCGTCCACGATCGGGCCTGCCGGCGCGGACTCCAGCCGCGCTCGGCCCCCCTGCGTCACCCGGTAGCGCAGATGCCCCTCGGCGTCGGCGGTCAACTGGAAACGCACGGAACCGTCCGGGCTGGCAACTTCGATGGGAGCGGCCTGGGCGAGGAGAGCCGCGAAGACACCCACGATGGCAGGAATAGCGCGTCGCATGGCTTCTTCTATGGGCGTTTGCGGCCGGGGCCGTCAATGCCGAATCCGCGCCTGAGGGCGAACGGGGCGCGGACTGGATCCTCGGCCGTTGCCGGCTCCTGGGCCAAGGCGCGAGCGCCGGGCCTGCGGCTGCAGGCGGCCGCCGCCAATCGCCTGGACTACGAGGAGCTCCTGGAGATCATCCTCCAGGACGAACCCAATGTGCGTAAACAGCGCCTGCTCAGCCGCCGGACCAAGGCCGCCGACTTTACCTTCGAAAGACTCCAAGCCGCCTCGGGAATGTAGTGCCAAGAACTCTTTGTATCCACTGAAGTCGTTCATAATCAATAGTCCAGCTTTCCTAACTGTCGAAGGCTGGCTTGGCTTCTCGCTAGAACAGGCAACGAGCGCCCCGAAGGCGCCTGCCTCAAGGCGACGCCAACCGATAGAACCGGCGATCGAACTCGTTTGCTCTCGAATCTTTCACCGTGAAGGGCCCGCTCGTGAGCGAGAAGTTGCACAGGGGGACCCAAGCCTCGAAATTGGTGGAGCCCTGCAACTGAAGCTCAAGGCCGTCCGAGTCGAAGATCGCCAGGAACACGGTCCAATGGCCCGTGGTGGGCAGCGTTACCGCATTCCTCACCCGCACCGAGTATCAGATCCTGCCACGCCTCGCCAACGCCAAAGGTTCCAGCCACATACACCCGCCCGTCTTGGTTCACCCGAACGGCATCTCCATGACACGGGACAAGCCCCTGGCCCTGCTGCGCCCAAATGAATGTTCCATCCGAGGCGAATTTGGCGACGTACAACACTTCCGTGCCTTCCGGCGAGGAAAAAGTGACCGCGTTGGACGTACCAAAGACTGCGGAGTGCCAGAAGCCGCCCGTCAGGCAGAGGTTATCCGCTCCATCGATGGCCATCGCAGAGACGCTCACAGCGCTTGACAGGGTGAGCGGAATTGTGATGCCTCCGATCCCTTGCGCCCATACCAATTCGCCGGCTGGACTGTATTTGGCCGGAAAGACATTCCACTGGTTGTCCCCGTTGGCGAGGGTCATTGAATTGGTTCGCCCGGTGAGGGTGAGTGTCGGAGACGTGAAGACTCCCGCGACATAGCAGTCTCCGGTCTTGCCCGTAGCGACCTCCACGCCCCGGTCGTATTCGTCGGGACCTCCCACCCGCTTGGCCCAAATCCAATCGAGAGGCTGCGAGAACCCCGAAAGGCCAGGCAGGCACCCTGCCGCCAGAAGCAGAGGCGCATTCATTCCGCGGTTCGGCGCCACAGAATCCATTCGAGACAACATAAAGCCACATTTCCTACAAGGCATTCCACGGCTCGGCTGACGCAACTTGGAAAGCGATCTCCACCAGGCGGTGGTAGCCCCTGGGGACCGGGAATCCAAACCGGGCGCTGACCTCCTCGTATCTCGGTGGACTGTCACACAGTAGTGAGACTCACTTGGACCACATCCTGACCTTCTTTACCCATCGGCTCACCAATGGACCGATTGAAGGTCTGAACAACGCGATCCACCGGTAGCGCTTTCCCTTCGCCGGACGGACCGGTTTCGGACCGATTTCGGACCGGTTTTCCCAGCACACATGCGCCGGCGGTCTTCGAGACAACAGAAGGGCGTTCTGCCGATCCGGGAAGCAGGAACCGCAGCGCACAGACGGGGAAGCGCGGCGAGCCCAGCCCCGCTTTTGGCGTGAACTGACGGAAAGAGGGTGGTAATGAAGCGCCATGCGAGCATTGCCGGCAATGTTGACAGGCGCCGCGCTGGCCCTGGCCTTCAACGAACCCCTATTGGCCCAGGCCGACAACTACGGCCCCGACCGCACGGCGCGCCGGGCGGATTCCACCAACGCCATGCGCTTCGTCCTGGTGATGAAGAGCCACTTCGACATCGGCTACTCGGCGCTGGCCCGCGACGTCGAGCACGAATACCGGACCACCATGATCGATCGGGCGCTCGAAACGATGGAGCAGAACGCCCGGGTGGCGGGCCCGGGCGAGCAGTTCGTGTGGACCATTCCCGGCTGGCCGATGCAGACGATCCTGTGGGAGGGGCAGAACCCGGCGCGCAGGAAACGCATCGAGGAGGCGCTGCGGCGGGGCAACCTCGTGATGCACGCGCTGCCCTACACCCTCGAGACCGCCTCGGCCGACGTCGAGACGCTGGCGCGGTGCTTCATCTACTCCTCGAGGCTTGCCCGCCAATACGGCCTGCCCCTGCCCAACGACGGCAAGATGACGGACGTGCCCGGCCACGATTGGATTCTGCCCACGCTGCTGCGCCACGCCGGCGTGAAGTTCTTCCACCTGGGCGCGAACCCGACCAACATCCAGCTCAAGCAGCCGCGCCTCTTCTGGTGGGAAGGCCCGGACGGCTCGCGGGTGCTGACGCTGTTCTCGAGCGGGTACGACAGCGGCCTGCTGCCGCCCGCGGACTGGCCGCACCGGACCTGGCTGGCCATGGTCATGGGCGGGGACAACGAAGGGCCGCCCACCGCGGCGGCGGTGCGCGGCTGGATTGCCGCGATCCGGAAGAAGTTCCCGAACGCCAGCATCACCGTGGGCCGCATGGAGGACTTCGCCGACGCCCTGCTGGCGGAAAAGCCCGACCTGCCCGTCGTGCGCGGCAACGCCTCGGACAGTTGGATTCATGGGCTGGCCAGCTCGCCCCACGCCATGAAGACGCTGGCCAACGCGCGCCCGAAGCTGTTCGCGCTGGAATCCCTGCGCACGCTCGACATGGCCTGGGGCGTCCAGTTCCAGGACCTGGCCGGTCCCATCGCCGCGGGCTACGACCACAGCCTGCGCTGGACCGAGCACACCTGGGGCCTGGCCAACCAGCATTTCGTGCCCGGGCTCCACGGCGAGGCCTTCCGCCGGGCCTACGCCGCCGGCCTGCCGCCCAACTACGAACACATGGTCGAGTCCTGGAAGGAGCACGACAGCTTTGCCCTGGGGGCTGAAACCGCCGCGGGGCCCAGGCTGGAGGCGGAATTGCACACGCTGGCGGAGAACGTCAGCGTGGCCGGCTTGCGCGTCGTCGTCTTCAATCCCCTGCCGTGGCCGCGGGATGGCGTGGTGGATCTCGCCTTCCCGTTCATGGGCAGCATCGCCGGGAAGACCGCAGTGAAGTCGCCGGACGACGGCGAGGCGCAGGCGCTGCAGACCTGGGGCGCCCACAGCCATCGCAACGGGCGGTTCGTGGCCCGGAAGGTTCCGCCGCTGGGCTACAAGACCTACGTGATCACGGGCGACAAGCCGGGGCCGGCGACGCTGGCCGGCGACGCTCAGGCGGCGACGATCGAAAACCGCTGGCTGAAGGTGCGGCTGGACCCCGCCCGCGGCTGCATCGCCAGCATCCTCGATAAGGCCACAGGCGCGGAGCTGGTCGAGACCAACGCGGCCCACGGTTTTGGGCAGTATCTTTACCAGCAGTTCGACCGCAAGGAGTGCGACGCCTACATCGCGAGCTACATCCTGCCGCAGTATCGCGGTTCGCACGGCCCGATCACGGGCAAGAGCGTCTTTGTCCCCGCCAGCGCCCGCCACCTCGAGTTCTCGCCGACGAATACGAGCCTGGAAATCGCCCGGAACGGATTCAGCGTCACGGCGGCCCTGGTTCCGCCGGCGGGGCCGGGCGAGCACACCGCCGGTCTGACCGTCACGCTCTACGCGGACCTGCCCTGCCTCGATCTGAAGGTCAACATTGTCGGTCATCCGGCCACCGAGAATCCGGAAGCCGGCTGGATTTCTCTGCCCCTGGCCATCCGCGACCCCCAGTGGCGGCTGCGCACCCCCGGCGCGCTCACGGACCCGGCCCGGGACATGATCGAGGGCGGCAATTTCGCGTTCTTCTGGACGCAGGGCGGCTTGAGCGTGTGCGATCCCACGGGCCGGGGCGTGGGACTGTGTTCGCCGGACGCCCCGGCTCTGAGCCTGGGCGAGCCGGGCATCTACAAGTTCAAAGACCGGTGGCACAACCCGAAGGCGGCGGTCTATGTCCATCTGTTCAACAACAAGTGGAACACCAACTTCCGGTCGTTTTGGGAGGGGAGCTTCAGCGCCCGCGTGCGGCTGTGGCCCATCGCGAAGTTCGACGCGGAGAAGGATCTGGTCACCCCGTCGGAAGAGACCCTGGCGCCCCTGCGAACGGGGCTGGCGAACTGCAAGGCCGGCCCCTTGCTGCCGGCTGCCCGCGGCCTGGCGCTGTCCCGGCGAGGGATCGCCGCAACGGCTTTCGGACCGAATCCCGACGGCGCCGGGACATTGCTGCGCCTGTGGGAGATGGCCGGCGTCAGCGGCGCTTGCACGGTGACGCTGCCGGAGGCTCTCAAGGTAGGCGCGGTCCGGCCCGTGGACCTGCGGGGTCGCCCGGTCGGACCACCGCTCGCCTTGAAAGATCACACGTTCACAACGGAGCTTCGGGGTTTCGCCCCCGCCAGTTATCTGCTCACAGCGCCTTGATCGGCCTCGCCGCCGCCCGGTTCGCGGGCTACGGCTGCCAGTGTCTGAGCCGGTCCGCGGGCGGACGATGCCCGGTCGGGTAAACCAGGTAAACGGTCTGGTGGGAACGCGCCCAGGCGCGCCGGAACGTCTCGCGATCCACGGTTTTGCGCACCAGCGGCCCGGTTCCTTTGTCGGGCCACGGATCGTTGACCCACACCTCGCCGGACTCGCTGAAACCGGTCACGACGACGAGGTGGCCCGTGCCGGCGTCGCGGGCTTTGCCGTTGAGGAGGTCGAACGACACCGACGCAATCACCGGCGCGCCCGAGGCGATCCAGTCCTCGATTTCGCCCAGGTCGGCCAGGCGCGTCACATACGCCCGCAAGCCATCGAAGGCTCCGGCGAAGGCCGTGTTGAAGACCCAGTTGCCGGTGCCGTCCCAAGCGGGGTCGAACACGCCCCGCGCCACCTCGGCCAGCGGCAAGTCCAGGCCGGGCCGCTCGAGTTGCTTTGCCCAGCAGGCCAGCACCATCGCCAGGGAGGCCGGGCTGCACCAGTTCTTGCCGTCCGGATGCGCCAGTTGGGAACGCAGCGGGACCTCCAGCGAGCGGCCCCAGGCGTTCCGGTTGGGCGAAACGGGCTCGCGCGGCGCCCGGGTGTTCAGGGTGGACACGCCCAGGAACTTCAGTCCCCAGCGCGCCACCGCCTGTTCGAGCGCCTCCGCGGCATCCTGGGAAAGAACCCCGGGCTGGAGCGGCCGAGCGCGGTTTTCCAGCCGCAGCCGCACCTGCACCCGCTCAGCGGGTAGGCGGCAGATCAGCGTGTCGGTTTTGACCTCGGCCCACTCGTCCTTTTGTCCCTTGACGCTGCGGCGCAACGGCGGGTCCGAGTTGGTGGACCAAACGCCCAGCGCATAGAAGGGAGTGGAGCCCTGCGACCCGGCGGCCCGGGCCTCGACGGTGAGTTGGGCTTCGTCCGGACAGCCGGCGTTCCACGAGACCACCGCCTCGTCCCACGGGGTTGGCGGGGTCAGCCAGGGCGAGGTCAGAAAGAGGACGCCGTTGCTGGCAGCGAGCGTGAACGCATCGAACCGGACAAAGCCGAAGAAATGGGCGGCATCGGCAGCCGCGGACCGGGGAGCGGCCGGGCCGACGGCCAGCAGCAGAAAAGCGCAGCAGATCAGGCGCATGCGCAGGCGATTATGCCCGGGGGGTGGGCGGCATGGCCACGCGAAAAAAGCGGGCATCCCAAGGATGCCCGCTCTCAACCCAAACAACCAAACGTTCCTCCTTTTCGCCGAGAACACAGGGCGCATAGCAATTCCGTAACCGCGCCGGGATGGCGCGCAGGCGCCCGCTTTGTGACTTTCCTTTCCGCGGCGCGCCTGTAAGCTCTGACGAAACGGCGGCGGCCGTTGTTCAAATTCTTTGATCACGCCATGCGCATCGTCAGCCTGAATTCGGACCAGGGAATCGGGGCCAACTCGTGGTTTGTCGAGGTGGACGGACACCGGCTGGTGCTGGACGCGGGGATGCATCCCAAGCTCGAGGGGCGGGCCAGCCTGCCGCAGTTCGGGCGGGCGGGCCCCGCCGATGCCGACGCCGTGGTCATCTCCCACTGCCATCACGATCACGTGGGCGCGCTGCCGGTGGCGATGCGCCACTTTCCCAAGGCCCACGTGCTGCTGACCGAGCTGAGCTATTTCCTGGCCGAGCGGGTGCTGCACAATTCGGTGAACGTGATGACCCGCCAGCGGGACGAGCTGGGCATTCGCGAATACCCGCTCTACTCGCACGACGAGATCGACGAACTGGCGCCGCTCTTCCAGGGCTTCAAGTACAACCGGGAGATCGAATGGGCGGCGTTTCACAAGCGACGTTCCGGGATGAGTTCGCCCACGCTCGAGTTCTACGACGCCGGCCACACCCTGGGCTCTGCTGGCGTGATGGTGCGGGGCCGCCGCGAAACCCTCTTCTACACGGGCGACATCTGCTTCCACGATCAGACCCTGCTCAAGGGCGCCCGTGTCGAGGAGGTCCAGGCCGACGTCTTGCTGATGGAAACCACCCGGGGAAGCCGGGCGACCCCAGCCGGGTTCAGCCGCAAACGCGAAATCGAGCGCCTGGCCAAGGCCATCAGCCGCCGCCAGGAACGGGGCGGCTCGGTGCTCATCCCGGCCTTCGCCCTGGGGCGCACCCAGGAAATCCTGGCCACGCTGGCCCTGCTGATGCAGGAGGGCCGCCTGCGGCGCCAGCCCGTTTATATCGGCGGGCTGGGACGCGTCTTCACCGAGATCTATGACCTGCAGGCCCACCGCGCCCACCGCCAGCATACCCATCTGCGATTGACCGAGGCCCTGGACCTGACCGTGCTGGAGAAAGGCGCCGCCGAGCGCATGAAGCTGGGCCGCCGGCTCTTCGTGGTCACCGCCGGCATGATGAGCGAGCACACCCCGGCTCACGATCTCGCCGTCCGCATGGCCGGCGATCCCGCCCATTCCATCTTCTTTGTGGGCTATGCCGACCCGGATACGCCGGGCGGCCGGCTCAAGGCCGCCAAGCCGGGCGAGCCCTTCCATTTCAGCGACCAGGCCGGCCAGCTCACCCGGCATTGCGAGGTGCTGGACTTCGACCTCAGCGCCCATGCCACCCGCGAGGATCTGCTCGATTTTGTGGGCGATGTCGCGCCGCGCGTGGTCGTGCTGGGGCATGGGGAGGCGGAATCGCGCGACTGGTTCGAGCAGCAGATTCACGCCCTCCATCCCCGGACCAAGGTGGTCCAGGCCAGGCCGGGCGAGCCGATCGAGACCTGAACCCCGGCTCGGGCCGGGGCGCGGCCGCGCTCTTCCGGTCCAAAGGCCCTATCGCGGCTGAATGGGAACGGTCGCGATCCAGACCTGCCGGCCGAATTTCGAGCGGAACCGCTCCGCCAACTCTCCGGCCTGGGCGGCGTCGCGCGCCAAAGCGAACGTGGTCGAGCCGCTTCCGGACATCATGGCCCACAGCGCCCCGTTCTCCCGGAGGAACTCCTGGTAGAGCGCCAGGACGGGGTATTTCTCCAGCGCGGGGGCTTCGAGGGAATTGTAGAGCGCCGCCGCGGCCTTCTCGACATCGCCGGCCCGCAGCAGGCCGGCCAACTCCGCGGCGCGTCCGGGCCGGCCGTTCAGCGCCAGGGGAAACCGGGCCAGCTCGCGATAGGCCCAGGCGGTGGCGATGCCGAAGCCGGGGTGGAACAGGAGAAACACCCGGCCCTCCAGGCAGCGGAAGGGCGACAATGGCTCGATGCGCTCGCCGCGGCCGGTGGCCAGCGCCGGTCCGTCATGGAGGAAGAAGGGCACGTCCGATCCCAGCTCGCTCGCCAGGCGGTTCAGGTCCCCGGGGCCAAGGGGGCGGCCGTGGAGCTCGTTGAGGGCGGCCAGCGTGGTGGCCGCGTTGCCGCTGCCGCCTCCCAGCCCAGCCGCGAGAGGGATTCGTTTCTCGAGGCGAATCCGCACCCCCTCGCGGATGCGCGCCGCCGCCAGGAACGCGGTGGCCGCGCGATGCACCAAATTCGTCCCGTCCACAGGCAGACCCGGCAGGTTGCAGGCAAGGGCCACGCCGTCCCCCCCGCGCTCGAACTCGATGCGGTCATGCAACGCCACCGGCTGCATGAGGGTTTCCAGCTCGTGGAACCCGTCGGCGCGCCGGCCCAGGATGTTGAGCAGCAGATTGACTTTGCAGGGGGAGAGTTTCTCCAGCTTCATGGGGAGCGTTCCTTGCGAAGAATGTCGAGGTCGTCGATGACGCGGCGCGCCTCCTCGCGAATCATCCAGATGAGGTCGTCGGACGCAATTCGGCGCAGGACCGGCAGCGATTGGAAGGAGCCGATGAAGCCCAGCCCGACCACCGAGCTGTAGCGGATGTCGCGGGGCTGGGCGGCGTCGGCGGCCAGGCGTTCGAGCGCCAGCCGGGCCGTCTCGCCGCCCATGCGGCCCAGGGCCATGCAAAGAAAGCCGCGCCAGCGCACCGTCTGGCTCTGGTCGAAGTGCTTGCCCGAGGCCAGGGCCACCGAATCGCTGAAGGGGTAGCCTTCCAGGATCAGGCCCAGGATGTCGGGCAGGGCGTTGGTCGCGCCCAGCCGCGCCAGGGTGGCGGCCACGTAGATTCGCGGCACGAACGCGGGATGCCGCAGCAGCGGCCGGAGCCGGGGCTCGAGCGCGGGATCCGTCGCCACCAGCGAAAGGGCCGTCAGCGGCTGCGAGGTGGTCACGCCATCCTCGCGCACGAAGCCCGGCTTGAGCTCCGACCGCATCGCCTCGAGCAGGTTCTTCCATGGCTCGGGCAGGGGCGGTCGCGGGGCCGCTGGCGGCGGCTGCAGCGTGTATTCGAGTTCGAGGAGCGTCTGGTGGATGAACGAGGGCGCGAGCCCGCTGCGGCGAATCAGGCTGGCGCCGACGCGCTGGATGGGCTGCAGTTCCGCGTTCATCAAGTCGTCCGGCTGCCCGCGGTAAGTGACCAGCCCCATCTGCGAAACCAGGTGGGGGAGGAACGGGCCGGCGTTGGTCGAGCGCAGCCGATCGAGGTTGACCAGCGTCGCCAGGGTTTTGGGGAACTGGAGCAGGGCCTCCTCGGCGGCGGGGCCGCCGATCCGTCCCAGGGCCCAGGCGGCGGCGTCTGTGCGCCAGCCCGCCAAGGCTGGGATGGCTTTGGGTGTGCCCACGCGATGCAGGGCTTCGGCCACGCTGTTGCGCTCGGCGGGCTCGAGGCCGGGCCGGTGGAGCTGCGCGATCAGGGCGGTTTCGTGACCGGGATCGGCCAGGTGTTCGAGGGCGCGCAAGGCCCTCCGGCGGCTGTCGCCGGCGGCGCCCGCGCTTTGCGTCAGCAGGCTGGCCTGCAAGTTCGTCAGGCTGGCGGTTTTCCACCACGCCTCCCAGGCCTCCGTCGAACCGGGGCCGCAATTCCGGGCGGTGATGCGCTCGAGAATCAGCGCGGCGTTCTGGGCGCGCTCCCAGGAGGGATGCCGCAGCAAGCCCGCCAGGCGCGGCAGCGACACAGCGGTAGCCACGCGGCCCACAGCCCGCAGCGCCTCGAGCTGGACCGTCGGCGAGGGGTCGTCCAGCAACTCCAGCAACGCTTCCTCCGCAGGCCAGTGTCTGAGGTGACTCAGGCCCTGGATGCCCTCGATCCGCCGCTCCGGCGCCCGGCTGCTCAGAAGCGCTGTAAACCGGCTGACATCCTGGTCGAACACGGGGATCGGCTCCCGATCGCCGGCGCTTGCTGTTGCCCCCGCCAGGAGCGCGGCACAGACCCACGCCAGGGCCGCCAACTGGAGACCCGCGCGCGGGCGCGCCAGAAGCCCGGAGGCGCGTCCGCGCCGGGCCAGGAATGCGGTGGCGGCAGTCGGCATGGGGCTACTGGTAGTGCGGCGGTTTGGGGTTGGTGGACTTGATCCGGTCCAGCTCGACGGCCTCGATCGTCTGGGAGAGCCGGCGGAGCTGGGTGGCGATGCGGGCCAGTTCGCGGCCCTGGGCGACCACGACTTCGTTCAGCAGGTCGTGCTGCCGCTCGAGGTGGGCCAAGTGAGACTCGATCTGCCGCAGCCGTTCGGCGCTGTCCTCATTCATCCGCGGAGACTCCTCAGAGCTTGGAGTTGCCGGAGGCCATGCTGGCCAGGATTTGCGCGTCCAGGTCCTGGGCGGGGTTCAGGCCGAAGGTCTTCATCTTGACGTAGAAGGCGGCCACCTCGACCAGGCGCGAGAGGTCGCGGGCCGGCCGGACCGGGATGATCATGTGGGGAATGGACACGCCGAGAATCTCGAGGCATTGCTGATCGAGCCCGAGCCGGTCCACGTCCTTGGTTTCCTCCCAGCGCTGGAGGGTGACCACCAGGTCCACCTTCTTGTGGGTGCGCACGCTCTTGACGCCGAACAACTGCTGCACGTTGATGATGCCGATGCCGCGGACCTCCATGAAATTGCGGGTGAGGTCCGGGCTGGTGCCGATGACCTCGCGCAACTCGGAGAGGGTCACGCGGGTGACGTCGTCGGAGACCAGGCTGTAGCCGCGCTCGATAAGGCCCAGCACGCACTCGCTCTTGCCGATGCCGCTCTCGCCCTTGATGATCACCCCGATGCCGAGGATGTCCACCATGCTGCCCAGCTCGGTGCCGTGGGGGGCGAACATCAGCTCCAGGCTCAGCGTGGCCGAGTTGATGAAATTCATGGTGATCATCGGCGTCTTGAAGACGGCGATGTTGGCTTTCTCGGCGGCCTGGAGCAGGCCGGGATCGGGGTTGATGCCGCGGCAGAGCACCAGGCAGGGGATCTTGTGCGAGAGGATGGTCTCGTAGCGGGCCTGGCGCTCCTCGGGCGAGAGGGTCTTGAGGTAGCTGGTCTCGGCGCTGCCGATCACCTGCACGCGGCGGTGCGCGAAATAGCGCGTGAACCCGGCCAGGGCCAGCCCGGGCCGGTTGACCGAGGGCTCGCGGATGGGCCGCTGCAGGCCGCCTTCGCCGGCCAGCAGCTTCAGCTCGAAGTCCTTCTGGTGCGCCTGGTAGAATCGTTCGACCGTGACGATGTTGCGTTGCATGGGCCGGGGGGCTGGGTTAGAGGTTGAACTCGGGGCCAAGGTAGATCTCGCGCGCCTTGGAGTCGTTGACCAGAAACTCGGCGTCGCCTTCGCAGACCACGCGGCCCTTGTGGATCAGGTAGGCGCGGTCCACCAGCTTGAGCGTCTCCCGCACGTTATGGTCGGTGATGAGGATGCCCAGCCCGCGCTCGCGCAGGCGGCGGATGATCTTCTGCACCTCGAACACGGCGATGGGATCGATGCCGCTGAACGGCTCGTCGAGCATCAGCAGCTTGGGGCTGGTGACGAGCGCGCGGGTGATCTCGAGGCGGCGTTTCTCGCCGCCGCTCAACGTGTAAGCGCGGTGCGCCGCCAGGCGGGTCAGGTCCAGTTCCTCCAGCAGGTATTGCAGGCGGCTCTTGCGCTCGGCCCGGCTCGCCACGCAGGTTTCGAGGATCGCCAGGATGTTCTGCTCCACGGTCAGCTTGCGGAACACCGAGGGTTCCTGGGTGAGGTAGCCCATGCCCAGCCGGGCTCGCTGGTGCATGGGCAGGCGCGTGACCGCCCGCCCTTCGAAGAGGACCTGGCCGCTGTCGGCGCGGATGACTCCCACCACCATGTTGAAGGTGGTGGTCTTTCCGGCCCCGTTGGGGCCCAGCAGCCCCACCACTTCGCCCGCGTTCACGCGGATCGACACCCCGTCCACCACCGCGTGATCGCGGTACACCTTCACCAGGTCTTCCGTGGCCAGCAGCGGCGGCGCCGCCGCCTCGCCTCCGCCGCCTTCGGCCTGGGGCTTTATCGCATCGTCATCCATAGAGCCAGCTTCATCGAAACGGCAACAGCGGCAGCGACAGGTTGGTTCCGCCCGCCGGGGGCTTCAATTCGATCCGCGTGCCCGCACCCACGCCCCGGAAGGCCCGCGTCGTCCGGTTCCAGATCAGCTCGGTCGCGTTGAGGATTCGTCCGTTCTCGAACTCCGCGTAGGGATGATCCGAGAGGACCGCCCGGCCGTCGGCCTCCGAGTAAACCGCGCGTCCCGCCCGGGCGCGTTTGTCCTCCTGGGCCACGGCCACATGCTCGGTGGCCTCGATCCATTCGACCTTTCCGGCCTTGGGCAGATAGAGGGCGGTCAGGCGGCCGCAGGTAAGTTCGGTCACCACCGTCCTGGCCGGCGGCGGGTTGAGCTGCACCTGGGCGGCCTGGACGTTTGTGGCGGCGGTCAACCGGGCGCTGCGTTCGTCGGGGGCCATCTCGACCGTGAGAGTCTCGCAGTTCAGCATGTTGGTGATCTGCCGGCCGGCCGCCCCGGGCGGCGGGTACTCCTGCGCGAGCACGCGGGTCTCGGCCTCGATGCGCTCGAGGCGGTTGCTGAAGCGCACGGTGAGCCGCCCACAGCCGAGGTCGCCCCGCAGCCGCGGCCCTTCATAAAGGCGCGCCAGCACCCGGTCTCCCAGGAACACCAGCGTGTTGGTCCAATAGACCATCTCCTCGGATTCCACCTCCAGGACCAGGTTGGTGGCAGCGGGGCGGTTGGTGGCGTTTCCCGCGGCCAGGGACCGGACCGCGCCGCCCAACGGGAAATGGGCCAGGGCCTTGCCCCGGGCCGTAAACACCCGGTTGGTGCGGTCCATGGAAAAGGCCTTGGCGCGCACCCAGCGGTCGCCGGCCGTCCAGACGGCGTGATCCAGCAGTTCGATCGCGCCGGTGTCCTCGCGATAGACCGCCCGGTCGCCGGTGGCGCGCATGGCGTCGGCGGCGCTGGCAATGACGACCTTCCCTTCGGCGGTGGCCGTCCGCATGGGCCGGCCGGGGGCCGGAAGATCCAGAGCCAGCGTGTCCGAGGTGATGACGATCTGGTTGGTGTCCGCGCCCTGCGGCGGGGCCTGGGTGGGATTCGCCGACGGCGCCAGGCCGAGGGCGGGCTGGGTGAAGTTGCCGCGCATCAGGCGCATTTCCGCGCCGCCTTCGCCCCGGATGCGCCGGCTGGTGCGGTCAAACACAAACCGCTCGGCCCGGGCCTCCTGCCGGCCGTCGCGGTCGCGCCAGAGGGGCCGATCGAGCATCGAGATCGTCTCGCGGTCCTGGTTCAGCTCGTAAAGCGCGCGGCCCGCCGTGGCCCGGCTGCCGTCGGCCTTGTTCAGGACCGAGACTCCGCCCTCGGCGGCCAGTTGCTCGAGGCGCCGCGCCGGCGAGAACTGCACCCGCAGCGTCTCGCAGCCAATCTCCATCTGGGGGTCGTCCACCTTCACGTGGCCGCTCTGCACCGCCCGGAAAGCCTGGCTGTCGAACTCGCAACGGTCGGACGACACCCGGACCACTTCCGAGGTCGCCGCGGCCTGGTTGGTCAGCGCGGCGGTGTCCAGGGAGCGCGCCGCCAGCAATCCGCGCCGCAGGGTGGCCACCACCCGATTGGAGACCACCAGCATGGCGTTGGATTGCCACCAGCGGAAACCTTCGCCTTCGAGCGCGTAAAGCCCGTTGGCGCTGCTCACCTCCAACCGCCCCGCGCCGACCGCCTCGCGCGTGCGAATGTCGAACACGCAATCGGCGGCTTTGACGTCCAGCTCGGGCCGGCCGTCTTCGCGGAAGGTCTCGATGCGCAAGCCCTTGATCTGCACCTGGCCGCCCGGCTGCTGCCAGGCCTGGGCCCCGCTCAGCAGCGTGCGCAACTGCTGGTTGGTTTGCCGGGGGGAGGCCGCCGGGTAGTAGTCCGGAAACTTGAAGTTCTTGAGCTGCCCCTGGATGGTGACCTGGGCCTGCGCGGTCAGCGCGAGCAGCGCCGCCACGAGGCACCCCGGCCAGAGGCCCGGCCCGCGCGCCAGGCCGCGGGCGCGCGGTTTGCCCTGCCGGCGATTCGCTGAGCCAGAGATGGAGCGGGAGCGGTTCAAGCCAGGTACTCCTTCAGGAGGGGAGCCCACTTGTTTTGGGCTCGGAGGATGACGGTGACGGCTTCACGCACGGCGCCCTGGCCGCCCGGGGCCCGGGTGACGTAGTCCGCCGCGGCGCGCGCTTCGGCGATCGCTTCCGGAACGCTGAAGGCGGCCGCGGCCCGCTTCATGGCCCCCAGGTCCAGCAGATCGTCGCCCATGAAACACGCGTTCTTCCACGTCCACCCCTGCGAGGAGAGGATCCGCTCGATGACGGTGACCTTGTCTTCGCCGCCCTGGCGGAGAAAATCGACTTTGAGATCGCGGGCGCGCTGCGTGGTTGCCGGCGAGGTCCGGCCGGAGATCCAGCCCACCTGGATGCCGCAGCGCTGCAGGAGGCGCAGCCCCAGGCCATCCCGGATGTCGAAGCGCTTCATCTCGCCGCGCCCGTCCATGAACACCGAGCAATCCGTCAGCACGCCATCGACGTCGCACAGGAACACCTTCACCCGGGCGAGCCTGGCGGCGAGGGCTTTGGGGATCGGTTGGGTCATGGGCGCGCGGGAGGAATCAGTGAACCGCCTTCCACACGCGGAGCAGGCTCTTCAGCAGGGCCGGCATCTCCCCGAGGGGAACCATGTTCGGACCGTCGCTCCAGGCGCGGTCCGGATCGGGATGGGTCTCGAAAAACAAACCGTCGGCCCCGGCCGCCAGGGCGGCCCGGGCCAGCACCGGCGCGAATTCCCGCTGGCCGCCGGACTTGTCGCCTCCCCCGCCGGGCAGTTGCACCGAGTGGGTGGCGTCAAACACCACCGGGCAGCCGAAGCGCTTCAGGATCGGCATCGCGCGCATGTCCGACACCAGGTTGTTGTAGCCAAAGGTCGTGCCGCGCTCGGTCACCAGCAGGCGCTTGCCGCCCAGTTCCCGGGCCTTGGCCACCACCTGCCCCATCTCCAGCGGGGACAGAAACTGCCCTTTCTTCAGGTTCACGATCCGACCGGTCCGGACCGCCGCTTCGATGAGGTCCGTCTGCCGGCAGAGAAAGGCCGGGATTTGCAGGATGTCCGCGACGGCCGCGGCCGCTTCCGCCTGCGCCTCGGTGTGAATGTCCGTCAGAACGGGCAGGTTCAGCCGGGATTTCACCGCCGCCAGCATTTCCAGGCCCGCCTCGATTCCCGGGCCGCGGTTCGACTTCGAGGAGGTGCGGTTGGCCTTGTCGAAGCTGGCCTTGAAGACGCAGGCAATGCCGAGCTTGCGGCAGGCGCTCCGCAGGGCGGAGGCCACCTCGAGGCAGACCCGCTCGCTTTCCGCCACGCAGGGGCCGGCGATCAGAAACAGCCGGCCGGGCGAAACCAGCGACTTCCACAGGGCTGAAGATGAACCAGGCACGGGCCTGTTCTAGCAACCGGCGGCCCGGCGCGCAACAGCCATTCGGCCAACGCCGGCGCCCGAACGCGTCCAGATTGAAGTTTTGCCCGCCGGGCGCGTCTGCTTTGTTAAGATGAAAACCGCTTCAGACCGCCGCAACCTTGTGAACAGAAACTCGACTTCGACCTCCCCAGGCGCGGAGGCCGCGGCGGACGGGGTCTCGCGCCGCCGGTTCCTGCAAGCGGCGGCAGGAGGCTGCGCCCTGTTCAGCCTGGTCCCGGCGCGAGTGCTGGGAGCGGAGGGGCAGCCGGCGGCGGGCAGCCGCGTGTCCCTGGCGGGTGTGGGCGTGGGCGGCGTGGGCTTCGGCCAGCTTCAGGAGCTCGAGAAGGCCGGCTTTGCCATCGGCGCGCTGTGCGATGTGGATGACGCCTATGCGAAGAAAGCCTACGACAAGTGGCCCCAGGCGCGGCGCTACCGGGATTTCCGCGAGATGCTTGCGGCCGAGGGCAACCGGATCGACGCGGTGTATGTGGGCACGCCCGATCACACCCACGCGCTGATTGTGAAGGCCGCGCTGCGGCGCAAGAAGCATGTCTGCTGCGTCAAGCCCCTGACCCGCACGGTGGGCGAGGGCCGGGCGCTGGCCGAGGCCGCCCGCCAGGCCGGCGTGGCCACCCAGATGACGGCCGCGGCCAACACCAGCGAATGGGCCTGCCGAACCGCCGAGTGGGTGCAGGCGGGACTCCTGGGCGAGGTGCGCGAGGTCCATATCTGGACCAACCGCCCGGTTTGGCCGCAGGGCATGGGCCGTCCCGCCGGCGAAGATCCCGTGCCGGCCACGCTGGATTGGAAACTCTGGCTGGGACCGGCGCCGCTGCGTCCGTTCAAGGCCGTCTGGCCGGCGGGGCACCACGCCCTTCAGCAACTCAAGGCCGATGTCGATTGGATCCGCCAATACAACGGCGTGTACCATCCGTTCAACTTTCGGGGCTGGTGGGATTTCGGCACCGGCGCCCTCGGCGACATGGGCTGTCACCATTTCAACACCGTGTTCCGCGCTCTCAAGCTCAAGCATGCCCGCTCGGTGTTCGCCACGTCCACCAAAGCGCTCGAGGAAACCGCGCCCCTGGCGGCGATCGTCACCTACGACTTCGCCGCCCGCGAGGGTCTGCCCCCCGTGCGCCTGGTTTGGTACGACGGCGGCCTGCAGCCCCCGCGCCCGGCCGAATTGGGGAACCAGGCCCTGCCCGAGGAAGGCGCGATCTACGTGGGTCGGGAAGGAAGCCTGCTCTATTCGTGGGGCGGGCCCAAGCTGCTGGGGGCGGGCCTTTCCGCCAAAGCCCAGAGCGTCCCCAAGACCCTGCCGCGGCGCTCCGGCACCTGGAGCGAGTGGCACGAGGCCTGCCAGGGCGGCCAGCCTGCCGGGTGCCATTTCGACTGGGCGGTCCCTCTCACCGAGGCGGTGCTCCTGGGCAATATTGCCATCCGCGTCGGCAAGCCTCTGGAATGGGATGCGGCCCGGATGAAATTCCCGAATCTGGACTCGGCCAACCGGTTTCTCCAGGAACCCTATCACAATGGGTGGTCCCTGGAGACGGTTTAGCTCCGAGCTCTTTCCAGAACGGTGGAGAGCGAATGGCGCCCGGGCCGGCGGCGGAAAGCGCCGCTCAGAGCCGGCTCGAGCTGATCGTCACCTTGAGCAGGGAGGTCTTGCCGGGGGCCAACACGAGGCGGTTGGGCCCGGCGTTGCCCGACTCCACGCAAACCATCTCGCGATACTCGTCCGTGCCGAAATCGGGCATCTGGAGCGATTTCTGCACCCACGGATTCCAGACGACGGTGGAGGCCGAGCCGCTCTTCTCGATGCGGATCTTGCGCTTAAGCTTCGAGTCGATGATCTCGACGGGGGCTTCGGTGTCGTAATAGAGGCGGTCCACTTCCGAATCGATGCGGATGACCTCGGCGGAGTCGGTCTTGGGGGCCAGGCTGGCGGCGGCGTCCAGGTAGGATGCCCCCTTCAGCCCCTGGATGGCGATCTGCGTGATATCGCCGACTGCGAAATAGGTGTGCAGGCAGTTGTCGAAGGTGAAGGCCTGGTCCCTGGAGGTGTTCGTGACAATCAGCTCGAGGGTCAGCTTGTCGGTGACCGTCACGACATAGTTGGCCATGAACGAGGCCAGGGTGGCCCCCATGGCGGTCTCCGGCAGGTGGAACCGCAGGCTGACGCCGCCTTCCGGGAGGGTGGACACCTCGTGCACCTGCCACTCGGCCAGGCGGGCAAACCCATGGGCGGGCAGGCCCTCGCGCGGTCCAAACCAGGGGAACACCAGCGGAATGCCGCCCCGGATGGGATGGGTTTCGCTGAACTGGCTGCACTGGCTCAGGAAAAACAGCGGCGGCTCTCCTTTCCGCGTGAAATCGGTCACATGCGCCCCATGCAGATACACCTCGGCCGTGCTCCAGTCGGTGACGGCCTCGATCTTGAGGAGTTCGCCGTTGCCCTCCAGGAAGGTCACCCGCCCTGGAACCTCGAGACGTTTGAGCTGCTCCGGAATGTCGTTGATGACCATAATCTGCTGTCTGCGGCATTTTAGCAGGCGCCCCTCCGAAAGCCTATCTCTTTTTTCGAGGCCGCAAACCCCCAGAAAACTGCGGGTGACAGCCGCCCTGCCCGGCGGGCGGAAGTCCCCGGCGGTCCGTGCCCTCGGCGGTGGGGCCAAACTGGCGGCGCAACGGCGGCCGCAACCGCGCCCCAAAACCGCACACAAGCGAGCGGTGTACGCTCTCAGCCCTTGAAGCACAGGACTCCTGATGTGATGAGCCCCTCTCCGTTTGTCTCCATCCTCTCCGGCCGACAGGCCGGCTGAACCGAATCCGCCTCACACGCGCTGGCAATCTCCTGCGCGTTCGATGACACCTGAGGTCGATTCGACAGGGCAGGTTGCGGGCGGATTCAGGCGCGCAAATCGAGCTTTATTCGGGAGGACTTTTTCGGTTAATTTCCCGTGCCGATGGCCAACCACCACGAACTGGCGAACTTCATCTGGCAGATTGCCGATCTGCTCCGGGGCCCTTATCGCCCCCCACAGTACGAGCGCGTCATGTTGCCCATGACCGTCCTCCGCCGCTTCGACTGTGTCCTGGCTCCCACTAAGGAAAAGGTCCTGCGCGAATACGAGAAGCGCAAAGGCGGCAAGCTGAACGACCAGGCGCTGGACAAGTTTCTCAGCAAGGCCGCCGGCCAGCGCTTCCACAATCACTCCCCGCTCACCTTCGAGAAGCTCAAGGGCGATCCCGACAACATTGACAAGCACCTGGCCAGCTACATCAACGGCTTCTCTGCCAACGTCCGCCGCATCTTCGATTATTTCGAGTTCACCAACGAAATCGAGAAGATGCGCGAGGCCAACATCCTCTACCTCGTTGTCTCCAAGTTCTGCGACCTCGACCTCCACCCCGACCAGGTCAGCAATTACGACATGGGGCTGCTCTTCGAGAACCTGATCCGCCGCTTCAACGAACTGGCCAACGAGACCGCCGGCGATCATTTCACCCCGCGCGACGTCATTGGCCTCATGGTAAGCCTGCTCTTCATTCACGACGACGACCTGCTGGCCCGCCCGGGCGCCGTCCGCAAGCTCCTCGATCCCACGTGCGGCACCGGCGGCATGTTGGCCGAGGCGCAACGCTACCTGCACGAGCACCACGCCGAGGCCCAGCTTTGGGTGTTCGGCCAGGACTACAACAAGCGCGCCTTTGCCGTCGCCGCCTCCGACTTGCTCATCAAGGGCCACGAGAACAGCGAAGTCCGCTTCGGCGATTCGCTCACCGACGACCAGTTCAGCGCCGACAAATTCGACTACTTCCTCGCCAATCCGCCCTTCGGCGTGGACTGGAAGAAGCAGGCCAACGCCATCGAAGCCGAACACCACAAACAGGGCTTCAATGGCCGCTTCGGCGCCGGTCTGCCGCGCGTCAACGACGGCGCGCTGCTCTTCCTCCAGCACATGGTCAGCAAGTTCGAGTCGGTGCAGCCGGACCAGCGCAAGCACGGTTCTCGCCTGGCCATCGTCTTCAACGGCTCGCCCCTGTTTACTGGCGGTGCGGGCAGTGGCGAGAGCGACATCCGCAAATGGATCGTCGGAAACGACTGGCTGGAGGCCGTCGTCGCCATGCCCGAGCAGATGTTCTACAACACCGGCATCGGCACCTACGTTTGGATTGTCACCAACCGGAAGGAGAAGCGCCGCCGGGGCAAGATCCAGCTCGTGGATGCCCGCGAGTGTTTCGTGCCCATGCGCCGCAGCCTGGGTGACAAGCGCCGCAAGTTCGGTGAATGCGAGGAGGGCGAGCCGGACCAGATTCGCGACATCGTGCGGCTTTACGCCCGCTTCGGCGATGGCGAGAAGAGCAAGGTCTTCGACAACGCCGATTTCGGCTACACCCGCGTCACCGTCGAGCGCCCGCTCCGGCTCCGCCTGGAACTCAGTGCGGCCGCGGAGTCCGAATGGCTCCATGCCGTCGCGGAAGCCCATCGGCAGAACGCACAACGCATGACTGCGCCCGACGCGCTGAAGACCTGGTTCGCCGCTCTCCTGTCCGATTTCGGCCGCACGCCCTGCCTGAACTGGAACGCTGTCGCGGACAAGATTGCCCCGCACCTTAAGAAACTCGGCGGCCTGGGCAAGGACGCCGAGCGCGAGTTCCGCCGCTTCTTTGTCCTCACCGACCCAAAAGCGGCGCCTGTCATCGCCAAAAGCGAGCCTTTGCCCAAGGGCAAGGCGGTTTCCGAAGCCGACCGCTTCGCCGGTTGGTTTGAGGATCAGCACCCCGCCGGCTGCCGCGTCCGGGCCCGCTATCTGGTGGACGCTCAACTCCGTGACTTCGAGAATGTCCCCCTCAAGGAAGACATTGACGACTACTTCCGCCGCGAAGTCTTGCCCCACGTGCCCGACGCCTGGATGAACCGCACCAAAGACAAGGTCGGCTACGAGATCAATTTCAACCGTCATTTCTACCGCTACACCCCGCCGCGCCCGCTGGAGGCCATTGACACCGACCTCAAGCAATCCGAGGAGAACTTCATGCGCCTGCTCAAGGAGGTGACCTCATGAGTCCTTGGCTGGCATGGTCCGCAGACCTTCCCCGTGGGTGGCAGTGCGTCCCGTTGCGCGCCGTTGCTGACTACACGGTCAGTAACGTGGACAAAATCCCTGCCGAGGACGAATTGCCGGTGCGCCTCTGCAACTACACCGACGTTTACAACAACGAGTCTATCACCCTTGCCCTGGATTTCATGCGCGGGACGGCCACGCCCGCCGAGATTGAGAAGTTTCACCTTCAAGTTGATGACGTCGCAATCACCAAGGATTCCGAATCCTGGGACGACATAGGTGTTCCCGCCCGCGTTGCCGAGACCGCAGAGGATTTGCTTTGTGGCTATCACCTGGCGATGTTGCGCCCGCGCGCGTCGCGCCTCGATGGCCGCTTTCTGCTCCGATGCCTTCAGGCGAAGACCATCCGCCTGCACTTTGAAATGGCGGCCAACGGAGTCACGCGGTTTGGCATTCCCAAGGACGAGATCGGCAAACTACCCCTACCTTTGCCCCCACTCCTCCAGCAGCAGGCCATCGCCAACTACTTGGACCGCGAGACCGCCCGGCTCGATTCACTGGTGGCCGAAAAAGAGCGGCTGCTTGAGTTGCTGGCCGAGAAGCGCCGCGCCCTCATCACCTGCGCCGTCACGCGCGGCCTCAACCCCGCCGCTCAAATGATGAAAACTGGGGTTGAGTGGCTGCCGACCGTTCCGCAGAATTGGAGACCCACCAAAATCAGCAGGCTGTTTAGGCAGACCAAGCGCCTTGGATTCCCTCACCTGAGAGTTTTGTCGGTCTATCGGGAATACGGCGTGATCGAAAGGTCCACGCGTGATGACAACGCGAACCGCGTTCCCGATGATTTGGCAATCTACCAACTGGTGCAGCCAAACGACCTCGTAATAAACAAGATGAAGGCTTGGCAAGGCTCGCTGGGTATCTCGGACTTGGAAGGCATCACAAGTGCTGACTACGTTGTTTTCTCCCCAAGCCATCAGGAGGACTGTCGATTTCTGCACTTCCTGCTACGGAATCAGTTGCTGACGACGGTTTATCTTTCCATGTCGAATGGAATTCGGACAAACCAATGGCGCATTGAACCAGATCGCTTCGCGTCGCTGAACCTCTTCCTGCCCCCGCCCGCCGAGCAACGCGCCATCGTTGCCCACATCGCTGCCGAGACGGCCAAAGTGGACGCCTTGCGCAAAGCGGCCGAATACACCATGGCCCTGCTCAAGGAGCG
>JAKLEJ010000060.1 GCA_022711695.1 Verrucomicrobiota bacterium
GCAGCTTTGTCCACTTCGTAAATCCACCTTGCCCTCGGATTCAGACGCGCTTTTTCCGCTTGCCATCCTGCGGGTTCGGCCCTAGATTAAGAGTGTTCGAGCAATTCTAAACTAAGTCGTGTCAGAGAGAGTTTCAGTTGCATGAATAGAGTCGCAAGGAGGGCGTCTTGAGCCGCCCGTTCCCCGGTCGTCCGTCTCCCACCCCTGCCATCAAGGTCAACGGGAAAATCCGTGCCCGTGAAGTCCGGGTGATCGCAGAGGATCAAAAGCAGTTGGGGATCTTGAGCCTGTCCGAGGCGATCAACCTGGCCCGCGCGCGGGGGGTTGACCTCGTGGAGGTGGCCCCCAATGCCAATCCGCCCGTGTGCCGGCTGGTGGACTTCGGCAAATACCGCTATGAGCTGGCCAAGCGGGAAAAGGAGTCCAAGAAGCATCAGCACGCCAATCGGGTCAAGGAAATCCAGCTCAGCTCGCAGATCGACCCGCACGATTTCAAGGTCAAACTCAATCATGCGATCGACTTCCTTTGCGAAGAGACGAAGGTGAAAATCACCCTGCGTTTCCGCGGCCGCGAGAACATACACAAGGAGTTCGGCTTCCAGCAGGTGCGGCAGTTCATCGACGACTTGAAGCCCTACGCTCATCCGGACTCCGAGCCGAAGCTGATCGGGAAGAACATCACCGTGATGCTCAGCCCGCTGCCGCGCAGCAAGCGGGCCCGCAATCCCAACCAGGTCGATCAGCCTGCCGCGGCGTCGTCGCCTGCCGCCGAGCGCCCGCCTCAGCAGCACATCGAGCCGCTCCGGCCTGTTCCGGTTCAGCGGCCCGAGGCCGAGCCGAGCGCCGCCAGCCAGGGCGGCTTCGTCAACAACCCCTTCTCCCAGCTTCAGGTGGGCGAAAACGCCTGACCCAACCCGACCCGGTTCCAGCGGTTTGCCCGGCCCGAGTCTTGCTCGCCGCTTCCCGGAACCCGGAGGGAGGCTGGGGTCTCAAGCCGATCCGCTTGGCGCCAACTCCGCCACGCAGCCGGGGAACGAGCAGGTCGAGCACAACGAGTCCGAGTGGTCGCAGAAATCGCGCACGATCTGCAGCAGCCCCTGCTGAAGGGCTGCGGCGCCGGGGCGCCAACGGGTGTGTCCGGCCAGCAAACGGTTGCGTGCCAGGCGCAGGACGGCATTGTCCTCGGCCGGCGGCCAGGCAAAGTAGCGCTGCTCCGCTTCCTGCTGAAGCCGGGTGTCTCCGGCCAGGGTCGCCTTCATCCGCAGCCAGGGCAGGAAGACGTTGATGGCCAGGTCGGTGATGCGGGCGGGGCCGGTCAGCGGTTGCGCCTGGGGCAGACGCCGCCCGCGGAGACTCCAGTGCCATCCCCAGAATGGATCCTCGGGCGTTTCCAGCATCCGCTGGAGGGAGCCGACCAGGTCGGCGCGGTCGATCGGCGCGCGGAACCAGTGGTCGATCTGCGCCGGGAGCTGTCCGTCCGTCAGCCAATGCGCCGCCAGGGCCAGCCGCCGCAGGGGATGGTTCGCCGGCCGCAGTCCGCTCAATCTCCAGGCGGCCGCCGGCAAGGTGAACTCGGCCATTTGATCGCGTTCGCGCCACCAGAGGTCCCAAATCCGCCGCAGGTAACCATCGGCGCCCGGGTTCGCGCGGACGAGGTCGCCGGGGAGCAATCCGCTCACCCCGAAGAGCCGGGCTTGCCAGTGCAGGCGCGAGGCGGGGGGCTCCGCTCTCAGCGCGGGCAATAATTCGCCCAGCCGCAGCATCGGCCAGACATTGTGCTTGTAGCCCAGCGCCCGCAGGATGCCTTCCCACAGGGCCTGCTCCGCCCCGGCCTGCCGCGCGCGCGCCTCCAGGTCCGAGGCCTTGCGCCGCATTCGCGCCAACCCGGCCTGCCCGAGCAAGTCGGTGAGTTGGTCTTGCGAGAGCCGCTTGAGGCCGCTCGCGCACCGGCCCGCGAGGTCAGGCGGGTAATTTTCCGCGGCATCCGTGCCGAGCCACGAGGCCAACTCGGACAGGGGCGCGTCCAGATGCGGCTTCAGTTCGAAGGTGGGCGAGAAGGCCGGGGGGGCCGCTTCCCAGACCACGTGCAGGATCACCTTGGTAAAGGCGGGGTTGCGATCGTGCCCGTGTTGCCGCCAGCAGGCGGACTGAAGGTCCACCTCCACGTCGCCGATTCGGGGCGGTTCCCCCTCGACCTGCACCACGGCCCGGCGGAAATCGGGCCCCGCTTCGCGGTTTCGGAACCCCGGGTGCAGCACCCGCACCGGGCGGCCGTCGCCCAAACGCAGTTGGTCTCGCCGGATGCGCTGGTGATGCCAGACGGCCTGCAACAGTCTTTCCGGGGGCGTCCCGGGTTTCTCGCGCAGGGCCGGCAGGTGGCTTCGCCGTTCCCTCCAGAGGGCATAGGCCCCCCCGAGCGCGATTTCGCCGCGATCCGGGGCCAACGGCCCGGGCTGTTCCGCGGATTGCCGCATCGGTGTGTCCATCATGACCGTCGTGTCTCGAACCCGCCGCGGCGCTCCTGCGCGCGGAGGCGGCTCCGCTCATTGCTGCCGCCGCTTGCCCGGGGGCGATGGCGGCAGACTGAGGCTTCGAGCTTGCGGTTGCATTTCACTCGGCTGCTGCGCAAAGTCAAGGCTTTGAACGCCGCCCCCGGCGGCGGTGTCCGCTTAGGTTGAATGGATATGGCAAGCAGAACCTGGCAAAGAGCGCAACAGCGGTTTCAGGCGCGCGCGGTCGCGTCCTGGAAACCGGCAACGATGGAGACAGCACGGGCGGGCGGCGGCGCCTGGACCGGGTGGGCGAGGCGGGCCTCGCGCTTGGGCGCGCTGGCGGCGGCTCTGGCGGTCCCAGCGGCTGCGGCCGGCGCCGATGCGCCCGATCCCAGGCGCGATGCCGTGGTCGAAGCCGTCCAACGCGCCCTGCCGAGCGTGGTCAACATCCGCACCGAAACCATCGTCGAGCGACGCGATCCCTACGAGCGGCTGCTGCGGGAATTCTGGGGGCCCCTCTACGGGCGGCCCTGGGTGGAAAAGCACTTCAGCCTGGGCTCGGGGGTTATCATCGACGACGAAGGCTGGGTCATCACCAATTTCCATGTGGCCTGGCGCGCCACCAGCATCTTCGTCAAGCTGGCGGACGGCCGCGAGTTCGAGGCCGAACCGGTGGTGGGCACCAGCTTTACGGACATCGCCCTGCTGCGCATCAAAACGCCCAAGCCCGAGAAGTTCACCGCGATCGACTTCGCTGCGGACGACGACCTGCTGCTCGGGGAAACGGTGCTGGCGTTGGGGAATCCCTTCGGGCTGGGCGGCTCGGTTTCGAGAGGCATCCTCAGTTCCAAGAGCCGGCGTCCTCCGCGGGAGAACCAGCCGCTCGAGGTCGAGGATTGGCTGCAGACCGACGCCGCCATCAACCCGGGCAACAGCGGCGGGCCGTTGATCAATATGCGGGGTCAATTGATCGGCGTGAGCGTGGCCGTGTACCAGGAAGGGCAGGGCATCGGGTTCGCCATCCCGGTCAAACGCGTCTCCGCCGCGCTCAGCCAGATCTACTCCCCGGAGCTTCCCGCCGACGGCGGCGAGCCCATGTGGTTTGGCGCGACGGTGAAGCCCGGGGCGCTGCCCCTGGCGGTCGCCTCGGTGCACCCGGAGAGTCCCGCCGGCAAGGCCGGGCTCCGGGTGGGCGATCGGGTGATCGAGTTCGATGGCCGGGCCCCGCGCAGCTTCTTCGATTTCAGCGCCGAACTGATCCGGCGCGCCACCAACGCCAATCCCCAGTGCGCCCTGGTGGTGCAGCGCGACGGCCAACGCCGCTCCTTCACGGTGCGCATTGTCCCCAAGAACACCTACTACAGCGCGGAGATGATTCGCAGGCGGATCGGCGCCTCCGTGCAAACCCTCACCCCCGATCTCGCGGAGGCGTTTGGGCTCCCCTCCGTCCAGGGCGTTCTCATTGCGGACGTGGAGCGCTCGGGCCCGGCCGCCCAGGCCGGCCTGCAGCGCGGCATGGTCATCACCGCCGCCGACGGCCAGTTCACGCGCCGCTATGTCACCCTTGCCGAGATGCTCGACCGCCGCAAGAAGGGCGAGCGCATCCCGCTCGATCTCACCGTGCCCCGCCAGCTTGGCTTCTTCATCCAGGCGCAGCAGGCCAGGGCGGAAGTGACCCTGCGCTAGCGGGCTTGCGCGCGTCCTCGGCCGTTCCGAATTAGGGATTTTTCGGGTTGCCCGGGCCGTGTTGCGCCACAGGCTGGCCGGGGGTGTAGGGGACTGGGGTGGGGACCTCGGGCTGGACTGATGAACTTTTTCTTCGGCCGACCTTCTTTTGCCACCATTTTCAACAAGTAGTTTACCTGTGTGACTTTGCTGGGCGCGGACCAGGCCGCCCACGCGTCACGCAGACAAGAGGTCCCGTCCGAGTCGTGGGCGCTCGGTTCTGACGGAGGCGACTGGCGGCGGGGACCCGCCCCGCGTTGATTTTGCCGGGCTGGTTCCATTTCAAGAAACGAAATGCTTGCACCATTCCTAATGTATATATACATTAGGAAACGTGCAAGCAAAACAACACTCTCTCGGCACAAAAAAGATCACCCTCCACATCACACTGCCGCTGCTCCCGGGCAGCCTCTCCACCGCCCGCTCCACCTGCGGCAAACCCCACTGCGCCTGCAAAGCCAACCCCCCCAAGCTCCACGGCCCCTACTACCGCTGGACCGGCTTCCTGGAGGGAAAACGCACCACCAAGACTCTCACCCCAGAACAAGCCCGCGAATGCCGTCAACGCATCGCCCGCCACCGCGCCCTGGAAAAACAAATCCGCCAACTGGTCTGCCAGGCCCTCCGCCAAGTCCCTTGGACTTGAGCCGGGACACTTGCCTTCCAATCCCAGCACCCCCCTCCACCCGATGAACCCCAGCGTGATCGTTCCTAACCGGCACACCCGCCGCCGTCAGACCGCTCTGCGGCAACTCGCCGCGCTTGGCCCCTTTATCGAAGGCAGCCTCTCCCCTTTCCAACGGGCCGGCTGCTCCCAGCCCGGTTGGCGCCTGACCTTCAAGCAACGGGGCCGCACCCGCACCCTCTACGTGCCCATGGAACTGTCTGGTGGCCGATGGACTCTACTGCTGCCAGGCCGTGGTCAGGACCTGCCACCTCTTCGATTCGAGATACGTGCTGACCATTAAGGAGGGCCGCCAGCCCACCACCTGGGAGGAGACCCTGGCCCTGCTGCCTTGGCACCGTCAGAACCGACTGCGCCTCTTGCTCGGGCAGGGCGGCCAAGCCGGCCAACAGGATTTTCGCTGGGTCGAAAACGTCATGCTCGGGGAGCACCAAACCAACGTCATTTTGCAGGGCGAAATCACCAACCAGCCCTCCGCCACCCTGTACGCCTACATCACCAATTTCGACAATCTCACGCCCCAGCGCGTGACCACGGTGGTCAATAGCGGGGGGCGAGAAAGGCATCTGATCGAGGACACGTTCAACACCCAAAAGAACAACGGGATCGGGTTGGAACATGTTTTCTGCGCCAATGCCACAGCCTCCAAAAACTACTACACCATGATGCAGGTCGCTCACATCCTTTGGACTTTAACCTACCGCGGTTGCCTGCGGCGACTCTATGACTGGGCGCGTCGGGCCACCGCGCTGGCTCTGGCCCAGGCCGTTTGGGAGGGCCTGCGCGCCTGTCGCTTGCCCTCGGACTTGCCGCCACTGGGTCAACTGCGCTTCAGCTCCGCTTGAGCGGGCCGCGCCGACAACAACCAGCCCGATCCCGTTGCCAGTCTAAATCTTGCCAGCCGCCCCATCCGGCGCGGCCCCCACCGCGTCCCCTGCTTCTGGCCACCTTGAGAAAATCTGCCCCGTCCCGGGGCCTCGTCGCCCAACGACGGGGTTATTCGAAACCGCTGGGAGGCGAATCGGGAGCTTGACACGGCCTTGAACCTAATGTATTAGCTTAAAGCTCTTTATTCGCGACAAACCAACACGGTTAGAACATTGCGAGTCAAACCAGGATTCCGGAAGCTATGAACAAGCCGATCATCGATCTTTTCGGCGGAGTGGAAGAAATAGACAATCCCCGCGTGGATGAATTGACCGCGCGGTTGGAGGAGCGAGTGGCCCAACACCCAGACGATCTGCGCTCGCTGCTGTTGTTGGGCAACGGCTATTACCTTCAGGGCAAAATCGCCCGGTCGATCGAGATTTTCAACCGGGCCATCGCACTAAACCCGGATTATCCCTACGCTCACTATTACATCGGCATCGCCCAGTACCGGAGCGGGCACATCGCCGACGCGATCGCCTCGCTGAGCCGGGTGACGGCTTTGGCTCCTTCCCTGGTCATGGCCTACTATTGGCTGGGGATCACCTACTTCCACTGCGGCAACTACGCCGAGGCCAGGAAAGCCTTCGAGACCCTCCTGGAAAAGAACAACGAGTCCCACATCGCCCACTATCACGCGGCGGTCATCTGCATGTTCCAGCGCGAATACGAGGCCGCCCGCGCGCATCTGGCGAAGCTGGTCGATCTGGGAAGCCGGGATCCGCAAGTTTATCTGCGGCTGGGCAACTGCCACTTCCGCCTTCATCAGCTCACCGAAGCCATGGCCGCCTACCGGAAGGGGCTCAAGCTCAACCCGGACAACGTCCCCCTCCAGGAAGCCCTGGCCGAATTGGTGGACGTGCAAGCCCCGTAGCGGGCCGCGAGCCCTTCCTCCACTCGAAGCCGGCCGCAGAGGCGCCGCCTGCCCGTCGATCGCGAAACGGGTTTGGTCCGTGGCGCGAGACCCGCATCTATTTCGACTTGCGCCGAGGGGTCAACATCAACGCTGCGGCGGTGTCCGCCAGAACGCGATCGACGCTCTCCTGGAAGATCTCGATGGTGATGGGGGCGTTCCCATCGGTCTGAGCGGACTCGATCTTTTGTTTGAGCCACAAACCGAGGCCGACGCCCACGGCGGCGGATCGTCCCGAGAACACCACGGCATCGACTCCTCCCAGCGCGGCCATGCCCGCTCCGCACGCCAGGAGCAATCGGTATTGCAGCACGTCCCTGGCCAGTTGACACTCGCGGCGGCGGGAACCGAAGATTTCCGCCAGGGTCGTGCTGCGGCCCACCAGTCCCAGCCAACCGCTTTGCCGCGTCAGCGTGTCGTTGATTTGCTCGGCGCCCCAGCCTTTCTTCTGGGCCAGCATCAGGACGATGCTCGGATCCAACTCGCCGCAGGCGGTCTGCCCTGGCAACCCCTCCAGCGGCGTCGCTCCGCTGGTCACCAGCAGGGGGTTTGGCCCCAGCACGGCTGCGAGCTCGGGTCGAGCCTCGAGGCAAATCGATAGTACTCGCGCCGGCGCGTTCATGCCCAGGGCTCGGCGCTTGCGCGCAATCTGCTGGCAGGCGGCGGCGTGCAGGATGCCGTGATACCCGAAGCGCCGCACTCCCGGCCTTCCGGTCAGATTCGGATCGATGGCGTAAAGGTGTTCGCGCGCCGGCAGGTCCGCGAAGAAGCTCGTTTCGAAAACCAGCGCCAGCGGCGTTTCCAGCCAGGCTGCCTGGCAGGCTCGAATCAGGTTCAGCAAGGGGGGGATGTGCAGCGGAGCGCTGGGGATCAGCCTCTCCAGCCGGGCAAAAGTGTTGGGCGAAACCAGCGTTGGCTCCCGGAATTCGGCCCCGCCATAGACGCCGCGGACGGCAATGACCGAGGGCAGGGGCGCGCCTGTATTCGCACTGGCAGCCCGGGCGATGGCGCCTTTGACCTCCTCCAGGGCGGTCCGGCTCGCTTCCTCGCTGCGATAATCTCCCACCTGGCCGGCGCAGAAGGATCGTTCCGATCCCTGCGTGAGAAGGCTGAATTCCAGTTTCTGTCGGGACGGTTTTAGGACAAGCACGTTCATGCGCGGGCTCCTTTCTTGGCTGATGCGGGGAGGGTTTTGGCGCGGCGCGGCTGGGAACGCTCCCGCGGCGTCTCCGCCCGGGCGGGCCCACGGTCCAGGGTCTGGTGAGTGCGTCGCGCGATGGCCAGTTCCTCGTTGGTGCGCACGACCAGCAGGCGCACCGGGCTTTCGTCAGCGGCCACGTCCGCCGGGTAGTGGGTGACCGAGTCGTTTCTGCGGGCGTCCAGCCTGATGCCGAACCCTTCCATGCCCGAAGCCATCGCCCAACGGACCTGGGGAACCGTTTCGCCGATGGTGTCGGTGAAGATCACCGCGTCGGGCCGGCCCACCACGGCCAGGTAGGCGCCCAGGTATTTGCGAAGCCGCCAGGTATAAACCGCCGCGGTCTGCTCCAGCCGGGGGTTGGGCGTTCCGGGGGCGGTCTGCTGGGCCAGCACGTCCCGGATATCCGCGGTCGAGCCGGAAAGTCCGAGCACCCCGCATTGGTTGTTGAGCAGAGCGCTCACCCGCTGACGGTCGCCCTGGGTCTGGGCCAGGAGGGAGAGGATCATGGCCGGGTCCAGATCGCCGCAGCGGGTGCTCATCACCAGGCCCTGCAGCGGCGAGTAGCCCATGGTGTTATCGACCGACCTGCCGCGGACAATCGCGCACAGGCTGGCGCCGCCGCTGCCGAGGTGGCAGCTCACCGCGTTGAACGACGGAACCGGCTTCTTGAGGAACGCCGCCGCCTCTTCCATGACGAACTGGTGGCTGGTGCCGTGGAAGCCGTACTTGCGGATGCCCAGATCCTCCCGGAATTCGCGCGGCAGGGCGTAGGTGCGGGCGCAGGCCGGAATCGTGGCGTGAAACGCGGTGTCGAACACCGCGACTTGAGGGAGGTCCGGGTAGCGTTGGCTGCAGGCATACATCAGGGCCATGGCCGGCGGGTTGTGCAGCGGCGCCAGGTCCCGCAGCGTTTCCAGCCGGGTCATGACCGAGCCGTTGACCACCGTGGGGTCGCAAAACTCGGTCCCGCCATGCACCAAACGGTGACCCACCGCGTCCGGCTTTAACTCCGGACTCTCCAGGAGCAACTTCATGACCTCCTCGAAGGCGGCCGCATGGTCGCGCATCGGGACTTCCCGGGTGAATTTCTCCCGGCCGATTTGGTAGAAGATGACCGAGGGTTTGGCCGTGGGCGGGCCCACGCGCTGCGCCTCCCCGCCCGTCAACTCGACTTCCTCCGGCATCTTCAGCAGCCGGTATTTCAGGGAGGAACTGCCGCAATTGAAAACAAGAACCTTCATACGAATGGCTTTCCAGGCGGGCGCGCCCCGCCTCGATGCGGCCGGGAGGGCCCTGGCGGGCCATCCCGGCGCGATCGCACTGGCGCGGCTTAGATCTCGTCCGAAGTCCACCCGCACACCGGGATGCCGATCAGGCCGTGCGCCATGGCGGCGGTGCCATAGACGGCCTCGACGATTTTGGCCGTTTCCACCCACTCGCCTGCCGCATGGGCCTGTTCCTCGCGGCCGGGTCCGTAGCCGATGGTGGGGGCCCCGAATTCCTTGACCAGCACGCTGCCGGCGGTGCCCATCCCCAGCCGGCCCAGTTCCCATTTGCCCGCGCGCACCTCGCAGCCGGCCGCGGCCAGCGCTTCCCGCGCCCGGGTCATCAGGGGGTGGAAAGGATCGATGGACCAGGCATGGGTGAGATGCTGCACCGTGGTGGCCAGGCCGCTGGCGAGCCGGCGGGTTTCCTTGCGCACGGCCACATCCACCGCCACCGCCCCGCTGGTTTCCGCGGCCCGCAGGGCCTCGTGTTTGTATTGGCTGACCACCTGGCCGGCGTTCTCGCCGTAGCCCAGCCGGCGCACCACGGGGATGGTCGCGCGCCGGAACCCGCCCACCGTTTCGAAGCGGGGTTTGCGGATGAACACATTCTCGATCTGGGGAGTCTCCCCGTTCTCGCCCGCGCCCAGGTCCGAGGCGATCGCTCTGGCCGCGTCGTCCACGTGAAAGGGATTGGCGCCTTCCACAGTCACGTCCAGTTCCATCCAGCCGTCGTGTCCGTAGTAGAGTCCCAGGTTGGTGGGCTCGCCCAGGATCACAAAGTCGGGTTTCATCCCGAGCGCCGGCAGGGTGCGCTCCATCAGCGCGCGCACCCCCGTGCCGCGCCCGTTTTCCTCGGCCACGGTCGCTGCCACCACCAGGTTGCCGCGCAGCGGCAGCAGGCTGCGCCGCAGCAGGGCCCCAGCAAAAACCTGTGCCGCCAACCCGCCTTTGCAGTCTGCCGCCCCGGTTCCGATCAGCTTGTCCGATTCGCGCCTCACCGTCCCTTTTTCCAGAGACTCCACCGTGTCCAGGTGGCTGTTCAGCAGCACCGTGGGCGAAGACTCCCGGCCAACGATCGCCCCGACCACGTTCCCGGTCTCATCGCGGAACACCTTGTCGTAGCCGATCTCGCGCATCTTTTGCTCGACCAACCCGGCCACTCGGGCCTCCTGCGTGGTCACGCTCGGCGTGCCGATCAGTTCTTCAGCAAATGCCAGCACCGCCTCACTCAGGCCGGCGTTCTTGTTCTTCAGAATCGTATACATATTTCGAGTCTTTCCAATTTCACGTTCAATGCGGCTCGGTTTGCCGCAGAGCCGCCTTGTGCGCGGCCAGCCCTTCTTTAGCATTTGGGATGCCATCGATTCACCGCTCCAATTAGCCCGGAAAAGCCCACAAACCCGGCTTCGCCCCGGGCTCTTTCGCCCAAATTGACATGTCAGCATTGCAGAATGAACGACCCGCATTCGCCCGCGGGGATGAGGCGGCGCACGCCGCGGTCGCCCAGGGGGGAGGGGACGTGGCAGGACAAAAAAGGGGGTGCAATCGGCAAAAAACGTACCGTTCCCCGGAAGAGCGGCTGGTAAGGTCGTGCGGAGTTGGCTGAGTCCCAACCGCGACGAGGCCTGATGAAAGCCGCCGACCTAAGACTGGATGAACTCGTGGATTTCGCCGAGGGCCGCCTGAGTTTGAAAGAACGACGGCTGGTCCTGCACAATATCCACGCCTTTGCCCAGTTCCGGAAAGACCTCTTCGATATGGTGGGCCGGGACCAGGCCCGCCGCATCTTGACCCGCTTCGGCTACTACTGGGGACAGGCGGACGCCTCGGCCATGCGGCGGGTGTTCCACTGGGACAGCCTGTTGGAGCTTATCAAGGCCGGTCCGCGCCTGCACACCCTTCAGGGCGTCAACCGCACTATCATCCGGCGATTGGACGCGGACGAGCAAACAGGCCGTTTTCACATGGAACTGGTCTGGCACGACTCCGGCGAAGCGGAGGAACACATCCTGGAGATGGGCCGGACGGACTACCCGGTCTGTTGGATGCTGGTGGGCTATGCCAGCGGGTATTGCTCCCTGTGCCTTGGGCGGAATGTGTATTTCATCGAGACCCACTGCGAGGCCCGGAACGACTGCATCTGTGTGGCGACAGGCAAGGACGAGGCCTCCTGGGGGGATGAACTCAAACCCCATCTGCCCTTCTTCCAGGCCGAGGACATCTGGGGCAAGGTGCGCAAGCTCTCGGAGGAGCTTCGCCTCAAGACGCGCGAACTGGACGCGCAGCGTCGGCTCCTGGGCTTTGGCCGGAGTGTCCCCAAGTCGCCTTTCATCGAAGTCCGCAGCGAGACCTTCCGCCGGGTGATCGACCTGGCCGGGCGGGTGGCTCAGTTCGACACCTCGGTGCTGATCAGCGGCGAGACCGGCACAGGCAAGGAGGTCCTGGCCCGTTTCATCCACCGCCAGTCGCCGCGCGCCTCGCGACCGTTCGTCGGGGTGAACTGCACGGCTTTGCCGGAGACGCTGCTGGAGAGCGAACTCTTCGGCCACAAGGCGGGGGCCTTCACCGGCGCCAACCGCGACCGGGCCGGGCTTTTCGAGGAGGCCGGCGGCGGCACTCTGTTCCTGGACGAGGTTGGCGATATCAGCCCGGCCATGCAGATGAAGCTGCTGCGCGTGCTCCAGGAGCGGGAGGTGCTTCGCCTGGGCGAGAACCAGCCCCGCAAGATCGACGTCCGAGTCCTGGCCGCCACCAACCGGGACCTGACGCAGTTCATTCGCGAAGGCCGCTTCCGCGAGGACCTTTACTACCGGCTGCGGGTCATCGAGATTGCCATCCCGCCCCTGCGCCAGCGCCGCGACGATCTCCTGCCCCTGGCCCGCCATTTCACCCGCCTGCTGGCCGCACGGCTCAAGCTGCCGCAACTGCGCCTGGACGCCACCTGCGTCGATTACCTCCTGCGCTACGACTGGCCGGGAAATGTGCGGGAGCTGGAAAACGCCATCGAGCACGCTGCCGTGCTCTGCGCCCACGGCCTGATTCTGCCCGAGCATCTCCCCGGCCACATTGTCCACGCCGGGGCCTCGCCCCAGTCCGCCACCGCCGATCCCTCGCGCACCCTTGCGGAGGTCGATCGCTCCTACATCCAGGCC
>JAKLEJ010000600.1 GCA_022711695.1 Verrucomicrobiota bacterium
CTGGACAATTCGAGCGTGGTGCGCGCAGTGCTGATTCAGAACGAAAAGGCCCTTTCGGCCTACGCGGATCGCCACGAGGTGCCCTGGCGCTCGGTCACCAGCAAGCCCTAGCGGGTGAGGAGCCCCGCCACGATTTCGCGTCCGGCGAACATCCACACCACGGCGGCCAGGGCGATGTAGGGGCCGTAGGGCAGGCGGCTGGACCACTCGTGACGGCGCAGGAGGATCAGGACCACGCCCACGACGGCCCCGATGACCGAACTGGCCAGCAGTGCAAACAGGGTGGCTTGCCAGCCCAGGAACGCCCCAATGGCCGCCATGAACTTGACGTCGCCCATCCCCATGGCCTCGCGTGGCAGCACGATCCGGTCCGCCACCACCTCCAGGTGCGGCATGTCCTCCGGCTTCATCACCCGTTCGCCCACTTCGAGACGCTGGGGGCTCAGCCGCACCGGCGTGTCCCAGTAGCAGCAATCGACGCATTCCACCCGCCGCGCCTCCACCCGGATGGTGTCCGATTCCCGGAAGAAGATTTCCTCGTAGGGCAGTTCCCGGTCGGGCAGCACCAGCA
This sequence comes from Verrucomicrobiota bacterium, assembly GCA_022711695.1. Taxonomy (GTDB): domain Bacteria; phylum Verrucomicrobiota; class Verrucomicrobiia; order Limisphaerales; family JACRJZ01; genus JACRJZ01. Next base: position 572 of record JAKLEJ010000600.1, read on the forward strand.
CATGCTCGGTAAAGAGCACCCGGCTGCCCGGGGCGAGCTCGATCTTCTGGCGGCCGAACAGAAGTTTGCCCAGTTGCAGAATCGCCAAGACCACGCCGCCTCCGATCATGATGCCGACGATGCTCGAGGTCAGGCCCGCCGCGGGGGTCTTGACGCCGTGCAGGGCCGGAACGGCCAGGGAGCAGAGAAACCCCGCGGCGATGCCGCCGAGGGTGATGGAGTCGGGAATGATGAAGTGCTCGAGATCGATGAAGGTGGCGACGATGAAACCGGCCAGGATGACGCAGGACACCAATGCCAGCGGGGCGGAGACCGGGCCGAATCGGATCCAGCAGGCCAGGAACGCCAGGCCGGTCAGCAGCTCGACCAGGAAATAGCGGATGGCGATGGGGGCGCGGCAGTTGGCGCACTGTCCCCGCAGGTAGAGCCAGGTCACCAGCGGAATGTTCAGATACCAGGGAATGGAATACTGGCAATGCGGGCAATGCGAGGGCGGCGAGACGATGCTCTCGCCGCGGGGCATCCGGTGGATGCACACGTTGAGGAAACTCCCCACCGTGCATCCAAAGGAGAAGAACACCAGCGACCAGAAATGGAACGGCACGGCGGCCCAGACATTGGGGTCAAACATAGACGCTTTTCAGCAGGGCTTGGCGCATGACATCCACCGGCGCGGTGCGGCCGGTCCAGAGCTCCAGGGCGGCCGCTCCCTGGTACAGGAGCATGCCGACGCCGTTGGCGGTGCGGAGCCCCGCCTGGCGGGCGGCGCGCAAGAAGGGCGTTTCGGCCGGCCGATAAACCATGTCATACGCTGCGCCGGCCCGCTGGAATGGGAACAGGCGCTCGTCCAGGGGCGGGGGATCGCCGGCGTTAAGCCCGAGCGAGGTGGCGTTGAGCACCAGATCGACGGGGCGTTCGGGATAGCCCACATGACAGCGGGCCCCCGGAAAACGCTGCGCGATCTCTGCCGCCACGGCCTCCGCCTTGCGGGGCGTGCGGTTTACCAGGAAAAGCTCGCCGACGCCGTCGGCGGCCAGCTTGAGCGCGGCGGCGCGGCCGGCCCCGCCCGCCCCCAGCAGCAAAACCCGGGCCCCCGCCGCCGAAATGCCCAAATCCTCGGACAGGGAGCGGGTGATGGCGTCCGCATCGGTGTTGAAGCCCTGGGCGCGCACTTCTGCCGGGATGTCCGTTTCAAACTGGCGCAAAGGCTGCCATTGCCCCGAGGCGTCCCTGGCCTCGAAGCGAATGGTGTTGACCGCCCCCCAGAGCCGCGCGGAATCGTCGAGGATGTCCACCATCTCGAGGGCCAGGAGCTTGTGGGGCACGGTCAAATTCAGGCCGATGAAGCGCATCGCGCGGGCGCCTTCGATGGCCGCGCGCAGTTGCTCGGGCCGCACCTCGAAGGCGAGGTAGCGCCAATTCAGCCCCAGGGCCCCCAGCCCGGCGTTTTGAAAGGCCGGCGAGGCGGAATGCCGCACCGGATGGCCATAGACCGCGCAGCAGCGCGTGGCGGCATCGGGCGGGGCGGCAAATGGTCCGGACACGCCGCGGTTATAGAGGAACGAGCCCTGAAGTTCAAACTTTGTCTTCGAGGGCGCTTGAGCTAGGTTCAGCGCCATGAACGCGCTGAACCTGCTTTCGATTGGCGGCTTGTCCCTGCTGTTCGTCTGGATGGCGGGGCCCGCCCGGGCCGCCGCCCTGCCATTGCAGGAGCGGGCGGACCGATTCCTGGACCTGGTCAACTCGGGCTACCAGGCCCTCAGCCGGGTG
>JAKLEJ010000601.1 GCA_022711695.1 Verrucomicrobiota bacterium
CGCGCCCGCCCTCCTGGAACAAGCCGTTTTGAACCGCTTTGGCCCAGTTGGTCAGGACCATGGACTCGCCCAGGAGACGCTCGGCGACGCGCCCGGCCTGACTCTTGCGGGAGGCCACGTCCCCTGCCAAGCTGGCAATGCGCAGCCCTTCCAGGGCCACCGGAATGACGATGGCCATGAACAGAAGCGCCGCAAGCACCTCGGCCAGCGTGAAGCCGGCCGCGGAGCGCTCAACGGCCGGCCTCGGTCTCCGGCTCGCTCTGGCTGGCAATTTCATAGTCCAAACGAAAACGGGATTGTGTCACCCAAAGGCTGGGGCCGTCCTGCTCGTAGATGCGCAAGGCCGACGGGCTGGTCTCGCCGATGGTGCCATCGGGCAGAAAGCGGATGGCCGGCAAAGCGCGGCGGGCGCTCCGGTTCAGCGCCTGGCTGTCCCGGGCCTCGGCGATCACGCCGCGGTTGAGCATCACCACCTGGGCGGGGGTTCCGGCGCCCAGGGTCACTTCCGTCGGCCGGGCGATCACCTCCAGGTTCAAATCGTCGTGCAGCGTATGCTCCACCGCCTTCTCGTCGCGGTCGGCGAACCCCGGCTCTTCCTCCAGCCCGTAGGCGCGCCGCTTCGCATCCACCCACAGGAGCATCGGCATCCCTTCGGAGACGGCTCGGGTCTGGCCCAGGCGCGTCAGGGCCAGAAGCCGGCGCGCCTCGGAATCGAGGGTGCGCCCGCGGAAGAACCGGCCCAGGCTGGGCGCCGCCACGGAGATCACCACCACCAGGATGGTCATCACCAGCACCAGCTCAACCAGCGTGAACGCGGCGCTGCGCCCGCCGTTCCGAGCCTCACTTCTTCTGTTGCCAGTTGGAAATATCATCGTCGCCTCCCACGCGGCCGTCCGGCCCCATGGACATGAGATCGTAGGATCCGGTGTTGTGCCGTCCCGGGCACTCGTAAACGTAGTCGTTGTTCCACGGATCCTTGGGGATGTCCTTCAAGTAAGGGCCGTGCCACTTCTGGGCGTCGCGCGGCTGCTGCACGAGGTCCTGGAGCCCGCTCTTGCCCTTGGGATAGTAACCGTTGTCCACCTCGAAGGCGTCGAGCGCGGTGCTGAACGAGGCGATCTGGGTCTGGGCGGCGGTGACCCGGGCCTGCTCGGTGCGGCCGGCGAACTTCGGCACCACAATGGCCGCGAGGATGCCCAGAATGACCAGCACCAGCAGCAGCTCGATCAGGGTGAAACCCTGCTGGCGGGCCGGCCGGAGGCGGTTCGGAGACGTGGCGTGGCACTTCATAGGTTGCATAGGGTTGGGATCACTTGATGTATTGTTGCAGAGTGAAAATAGGCAGGACCATGCTGATGAAGATCGTCCCAATGAAGCCGGCTATCAGGAACAGCATGAGCGGCTCGGCAAAGGCCACCGCGGTCTTGAGCTCGCGGTCCAGGTCCGCCTCGGTGACGTTGGCGATCCGGACCAGCTCGGCATCGAGCTTGCCGCTTTCCTCGGCCACGGTGATCATCTCGAGCACCGCCCCGCTGAAGAGGCCGCGGCAGTCCGCCAGGCTGGCCCCGAGTTGGCCGCCCTGCTGGACGCGCTCGATGGACTGGGCGACGGCGTCCACCAGGAGTTGGTTGCCGATGGATTTGCGAGCCACATTCAAGCCCTGGACCAACGGCACCCCGGCCCCCAGCAAGGTGCCCAGCATGCGGCAGAAGCGGGCCATGGCGAATTGCGCCACCAGCGGGCCCACGATCGGGGCGCGCAGCATCATCCCCTCCCACACACGACGGCCTTTCTCGCTGGCAAACCAGTTGCGCAGCACAAACGCCAGCACCCCCAGGCCCAGCGCCACGAACACCCCGTAGGACCGCACCACGTCGCTGGTCGAGACGACCAACTGGGTGGCCATCGGCAGCGCCGCGCCAAACCCGGAAAAGACCGTTTGGAAGCGCGGGATGAAGAAGGTGAGCAGGAAGACCACCACCCCCAGGGCCATCACCAGCAGGATGGTGGGGTAGAGCATGGCCGTGACCACCTTCGAACGGAGTTCCTTTTCGCGCGCCTGGAAATCCGCGATCTGCGCCAGAACCAGGTCGAGAAAACCGCCGGTTTCGCCCGCCTGCACCATCGCCACATACACGCGCGGAAACACCTTGGGCGACTTGGCCATGGCGTCCGCCAGCGACATCCCGTCCACCACCAGCCCATGAACCTCTTTCCACTTGGCGGCGGCAGCGGGATTGGCCGCTTCCCGGTAGAGGATCACCAGCGCCCGGCTCAGGGGCACGCCGGCCGCCAGCAGGCTCGACAGCAGCCGGGTGAAGTTCTCGAGCACCCGAGGCG
>JAKLEJ010000602.1 GCA_022711695.1 Verrucomicrobiota bacterium
GGCCAGGGCGGTGATGCGCTCCGGCTTGGGAGCGCTGAGGGTGGCCAGCGCGGCGCCGGAGTCCGGCGAGAGCAGCCGCACCTCGCGCAGGCCGTGAGTCACGGCCAGGCAGCGGCCGTCCGGGCTAAAGGCCGCCAGCCCCGAGATGGCGCTGGCCGAATCCCGCGCCACTTCCCGTTCCACAGTCCAGGTCTGCGTGTCGTAGAACAGAAACCGGTCGGAGGCGCCCACCACCAGCCGCCGGCCGTCCGGGCTGAACCGACTCACGCCTCCCTCGTCCGGAAGCGCCTTGACCGGTTGGGCGGTCTCGAGATCCCAGATGCGGGTGCCCCCGCCCTTCCAGCGGCTGGTCGAGGCCCAGCGTGTGCCGACCGTGGACGGCGCCGAATTATCGCGGCGCCCCGGCAACACGCGCACGGCATGCGGCGGCGAAAGGTCCACAAAGACATGAGCCGGCGAGCCCTCGGCGCAGAACCAGCGCTGCTTGCCGGCGCTGACCGCCCCGTGGCTGTAGCTGCCCGGCGGCGCCCCGGGCAGCCGTTGCGGCAGGCCCAATCGAAGGCCGTCCTCGCCCGAAGCCCGCAGGAGCGGCGCCCTGAACAGCCCGGTCTCGCTGCTCAGCAGCAGGGCCTGGTCATCGCTGGTGAAAGCCACGCCCCAGGAACGCGGCCATTTGAGAACATCCAGTTCCCAGCCTCGGACGCAGTCCCAAAGACGCACGCTGTCGGCGGTGGTTCCCGCCAGCCAACGTCCATCGGAGCTCAGATCGATGGCCAGCACCTCTCCATCGCTGTAGAAGGGAACACTGACCGTGGCGTGCAGCGGTTCCAGGTCCATCCGCCAGTCGCCCACCCCGCGGCCCTCGCGGAAATACCCCAGCCTTTCCCCGGACGCGTCAAATCCCAGCGCATAGCCCGCTGTGGTCTCCAGCAACAGCCTGGCCGCGCCGGCGTCCCAGAACCGGGTGGTCCCGTCCCACGACGCCGTGACCAGAAGGCTGCCCTGCGGATGAAACAGCAGGTTGATGATCCGCTGGGTGTGCGCCTCGACCGTCTTGATCTTCCCCGAGCTGGCTTCCATCAACGTCACGCGTCCCAGGGGAGAGCCCGCCGCCAGAAAGCGGCCGCCGGGATGCCACTGGAGCCGGCCCACCGTGTCCACGGTCTCGATCGACTTGAGCTTCTGCCCGGTGGGATAGGCCAGGATCTCCACCCAGCGGCCGGCGCCGACGGCAAGGCGATCCCCCTTGTTGTCGAAGACCGCAACCCAGGGACGCCGGTCCAGCGCGAATTCCGCCTCGCTTCGCCCCTCCCGCAAGTTGACGATCCGGACACAATTGTCGGCGCAGGCGACCGCCAAACGCTGGCCATCGGGATGAAAGCCTGCGGGCTGGGAGGAGGCCTCCCGCTGAGGCCACGAATCGGCAAAAACGCGGCGGCGCTGCTCGATGTCCCACACCTCAAACCTGCCCGAATCCCATCGGGCGCTGACGAAGCGCTCATCGGGGCTGAAGCCCACAGAACTCACGGGCTGCCGGGGATGGTCAAACCGCAGGCGCGCCTCGCCGTTGGAGGCATCGAACACCGCCACCTCGCCGTTCAGATAGCCCAGGCCAAAGCAGGCAAATCGAGGCGAAAGGCTGTAGGCATTCACGTGCGGGGTGGCCGCCCCGGTGAGGAGGCCCGGCTGAATATCGACCAGGGCGAGGGTGGCGATGGCTTCGTCGCGAAGCTCGGGAGAGGCTCGCACGCTGACCGCCTGGGCGAGGGTCGCCAGGCTTTCCTGCCGGCGGCCCACTTTGCCGCTCAGGCGCAGGGCTCGAGCCTGCGCCAGTTGAGAGTTCCAAAGTTCGACGCGGGTCCGTTCGTTGGCTTGCCAGGCTTCAAACGCGTAAAAGCCCGCCGCCAACGCCAGCCCGAGCGACACCAGGAGCGCCACCGCGGCGGCCGCGTTCGAGCGGACCAGCCCGCGGCGGATCTCCTCCCGGCGCCGGGCCAGATCCGCGTCTTGCAGGGGCGCCGAGGGCGCGCCGGACGCTTTGTTCACATTCCCGTCCAAAGGCTGGTGTGAAGAGTGAGCGGAGACGCCCCCGGGATCAACGCCAAAACGGCCGGACTTCCGTCGGGCCGCTCTGCCGCCGCGCGCGCGTTTAGCGCGCGCCGATGCAGAAGAGCCGCTGGTTGGCGCGGATGAAAAGCTGGGACTGCGAGACCGCGATCGAGGAGCGCGTGGCGTCGTCGCCGGGCTCGCCCATCGCCGCCGTATGCAGCACCCGCCCGTCGGCGGCATCCACCACCGTGACCTCGGCCTTGAAGTTCATCAGGTAGATCTTGCCGTCG
>JAKLEJ010000603.1 GCA_022711695.1 Verrucomicrobiota bacterium
CTGCGCCACCAGCCCCCGCACCTCTGATTCCCGGTGGAACTTCACCTCGCGTTTGGCGGGGTGGATGTTCACGTCCACGACCGCCGGGTCAATTTCCAGGAAGAGGCAGGCGACGGGGTAGCGCCCTTTCATGAGCGCCGTGTGGTAACCTTCGAGCAGCGCGAAGTTCAGCCCGCGACTCTCGATCGGCCGCCGGTTGACAAAGAGGTGCTGGTCTTCCCGGGTGGAGCGGGAAACGCCCGGCGCGCCAATGAATCCCCAGAGGCGGAAGGGGATTGAGCGGGGGCGCGGGAGGCGCGCGGGAGGAGCGGTTCCGGATTCCACCTCTTCGGGCGGCTCGAGCTCGGCCGCGTAATCCACCGTCAGCAGTTCCCGCTCGCCGCCGTAGAGCGCGCGCAAGCGTTCCCGGAGGGCGGCCAGGCGCGCGTCGTTGTCGTTGCCGGTCTTGACGGGAGGCAGTTGCCAGACCACGCGCCCGTCGCGCTGAAAGGTGAACGCCACTTCGGGATGCGCCAGCGCCGCCAGGGTGAGGTAATGCTGGATGTGGGCCGATTCCGTTTCCTCGGTGCGCAGGAACTTCCGCCGCGCCGGCAGATTGAAGAAGAGCTGCCGCACCTCGACGGTTGTTCCCGGCGCGCTGCCCGCGGCCTTGACCTCCAGAATCGTGCCGCCGTTGACGACGATTTGCGTGCCCTCGGGCGAATCGCCGGCGCGCTCGCGCGTGGTGAGGGTGAACCGGCTTACGCTGGCAATGCTGGGCAAGGCTTCGCCGCGGAACCCCAGGGTGGCAATGGCCGCGAGATCCTCGGCGCGGCGGATCTTGCTGGTGGCGTGCGGCTCCAGGCAGAGCAGAGCGTCGTCGCGGCTCATGCCGAAGCCGTCATCCACCACGCGCACCAGGCTTCGCCCGCCGGCCTGGACCTCCACCGCTACCCGCGCGGCTTGCGCGTCCAGGGCGTTCTCGACCAGTTCTTTGACCACGCTGGCGGGGCGCTCGATCACTTCGCCGGCGGCGATTTGATTGGCCACTTGCTCCGACAGCAGGTGAATGCGATTCATAGGTTCGCTCCCGCTGCCGGGCTACACAGCGATGCCCGTCCGGCCCGCATGTTCCCCGGGCTCCGCGGAAAACGACCTCGCGCGGCGTCCGCGGGTTTGAGAAACATCCGGGCCAGGGCTTCCGGCGACTCCTGTAAGCGTGCAACTCATGCGACTCATGCCGCCGGTCGCCCCGGCTGGCGGCGGGGCAGACCGAACGAAAACACCGCGCCGCGCCCCGGCTGGTTGCGCGCGGCAATCCAGCCGTGGTGGTCGGCAATGATCCGTTTGCAGATGAACAGGCCCAGGCCGGTGCCGTGCACCTTGCCATGCGTCGCAAACACTTGGAACAACTGCCCGGCCATTTCCGGCGCGATGCCCCGTCCGCCGTCTTCCATCTCGGTAACCACTTCCTCCGGGCTGACCTGAAAGCGAAATATGATCTTGCCCCCCTCCGGCATGGCGTCGGTCGCATTGTGCACGAGGTTGTAGAAGACCCGGCGCAACCGCTTGGGGTGCAGGAGCAGTTCGACCGGCGGCGGCGGATTCTCGAGCTCGAGCGTCACGGATTTCAGGCCGGCTTCCGGGCCGAGTTCCTCCAGAAGCTGCGTCACGAACGCGCCATAGTTGGTCGGCGCCAGCACAAAGTCCGATTGCGAGCCCTGGGTGAAGTCGAGAATCTCGCTGATCAGATCGCTGATGCGCTCGACCTGTTGGCGGATATGCCCCGCGGCCCGCTGCCGCATTTCCAGCGTGGACCGTTCCATGCCGGCTACTTCGGCCGTCAGGCCAATGATATTGAGCGGGTTCTTCAGGTCATGGACGATGGATCGGGCGAAGCGGCCCACGACCGCCAGGCGCTCCGCCTGCAGCACCTGACGGAGGTATTGCTGGTTAAACTCCCGCAGCCGTTGGCTGACCTCCCGCAATAACGCCAGCGCCAGCGCCGGCGAACGCTCAACCAGCGCCAGCAACCCGTCGCGGGGAACGAAATAGACCGAGGTATTCACCTTGGCCACCGCCGAGGCCGAGCGCGGCTTGTTCTCGACGACTGCCATCTCGCCGAACACATCCCCCGGGCCAACCTCCGAAAAGACCAGACGCGCCCCCGAATCCACCGAACCCGATATCTCCACCTGGCCCTCCCGCACCACGTAAAGGCCGTCCCCGCTGTCGCCCTCCCGGAAAATCTCCTTGCCGGCGGGAAAGGATTCTTCCCGGGCGAGGCGGCGAAGCGCGCTCAACTCCGGCGGGCTGAGCTCACAGAACAGTCTGCTGGAGTTGAGCGCGCTT
>JAKLEJ010000604.1 GCA_022711695.1 Verrucomicrobiota bacterium
GCCACGCCGTTGGTGTCCACATGCGCCAGCACGCGGAACGTGAACGGCCGGGCGGCCGGCCTGGGGGTCGTGGGAAGGCCAAACACCCCCGGCATCTCCAGCCGTCCCACATCCGTCACGCTCACTCCGCCCACCCACAGGCCCCGCGATTCCGCAGCCGAGCCGGATCGGGCCATCGCGCGCACCCCGATCCGCTGGCGCACCACGCCGGCCTGACCGGCGTCGTCGGTGATCTCCAGAATGCTCTGATACGCCCCGTTGGTGTTGCCGCTGCCCAGCGCCAGCGCGTCGGGAATCAGCGCGATTCGCATCGTCGCTCCCGCCGTCAGTTGGGTCGTCCAGGTCGAGGGCAAGGCCGTCCAGACCCGCCCTTGGGCCTCGGCCTCGCCGCTCACCACCGCGTATTTCAAGGGGACCAGACCGGCCAGCGGCGGCGTGCCTCCCGGAGGAGTCCCGGAAGCCAGGTGCGCCAGCTTCACCCCCCGCGGCGCGCTGGTCCGGTTCGCAAGTTCGAGATACTGCGGCGTCAGCCGCCGGCCAAAATCGATCCAACCCAGCGGGGATTCCGTCTTCAGCGTCACAGGCCCCCCATACGTAGTGTATTGCTGGGCCTTGATCCAGTAGGCCGCGCCCGGCTGAATAGCCGTGGTGGTCGGCGTGAAGATGCGCTGGTGCGCCCCGCTGGAGGTGACAGTGTAGAGCTCGCCCCCCACCCGGTAATCCGTCAGAATGTCGCTCCCGGCTGCCGCGAAGAACGCCGCGAAATTCACCGTGCCCGAGTGCGCGGGCAGTCCAACAAAGTGGTCCCCGCGCGGCTGCCACTCGTAGGACAGCGCCAGCGGCCTTCCCTGAATGTTCAAGGCGAGTGGGGTTCCGCTGGAAACCTCGATCAGGTAAGACGCGCTGCCCGCAACCTCCGCCAGGGTGGTCAGCGCCCGGTCCGGATGGTTGGTCGGAAACCAGACCAGCCAGGACCCGGCCTGCGGCAACGTCGTCCCGGTGGTTTCGTCATACTGGTAGGACTCGATGGGCGGCGGCGCCCAGCGCCGGACGCTCAGAATCCGCGCGTTGCCGCCAAACACAGTGTCGCAGGCCGAGGGCGTGGGAGCGACCGTCAGGCAGACCGCGTTCCACCCCGGCGCGAGCGGCACGGACTGCGTGGCCCACTGAGCCTGAGCGGCGGCCCCGCCTAGAAGCGCGCCCAACAAAACCGCGATACGCCGGACGCTCCGGGTTGGCATGGGGGTGTTCGGCATCGAGAATCTCCTTTGTTCCCAGCCCTGGCCCCGGGGAGTCGCCGTCTCGGAAACGACGCCGCCCGGCATGGAAAAGCGCCGGCCCGCCATCGAGGCGCTCGGAACCGGCAGGCTGACAAGGCACGGCTGTAACATAACTTAATTACGTGTATAAGAAAGGAGCACAGGCCGCCCGAAACGCAAGCGACTTTGCGCAATTTTTTTTGTCTTGCGCCACGAAAACCCCTCCCGCCGCGGGTTTCGCGCGGGGCCGCGATCGGCTGGATTTCCGCCTGCGGAACCGGGTCCGCTGCCCGCGCCTGCCGACCCGGACGGGCGTCCGCGCGAAGCCTCATTAGAAGCGCGTCAGTGCAAGACAATATGTATTGTATTATTAAGATAACTCATTCTACTTTTTGAAACTGAACCCTCTCCCTCGATGATCGAGCCTCGGCAATCCTGCGACGCCATGTTCAGACGGCGTTCCAGGGCAGATTGGCGCCATCCACATCCGGCTCGCAGCCTGCTGATCCACAGCATTTTATGCTTGCATATTGGGCGGCGCCTTGCCAAATCATTTCCATGCGTAAGCCCTCGGCCGGTGAGAAACGATGGATGACGGTGGAACCGCTTGCTGCACGGAACACGGGGGAAAGAAAGGGGCCGCCCCCCAATCCGGGCATGTCGTGTTCGGCGGCATCGTCGTCGTTCCGCGGCGCGCCTCCAGACGGTGCGCTTGGCCGCGCGGCGGCGGCGAGGCTGGCAGGACACGTCAAGGCCTGCGCGGGCTTGCTGCTGGCAGGCTGTTTGCTGATTCCAACGGCGCAGGCAGCCGCGGCGCCAGAGCGGCGGACTGGCGCAAGGCCTCCGACCGAACTTGAAATGGGGCTGATCCGGGCCATGTCTGTGGCTGTGGATTCGGCCGAACGCCTCCCGCGGTCGGTCAAGGGCGCCCCATTGCCCACACAGGCGATCAATTCCCAGTTTCTGCCGGAGATCGCCGTGCAACAACTGAACAACTGCGGCGCCTTCGCCCCAAGCTATTACCTGAAGACCTACCAGGAAGCGCGCGAGCACAACTGGGGCCGGCCC
>JAKLEJ010000605.1 GCA_022711695.1 Verrucomicrobiota bacterium
CAGCGACATCCTCGCGCCGGCGGGCCGGGAGATCGGACCTTCGCTGGCCGGCTCGGGAGCGGTTTCGTGGCCGGAGTTTCGCGCGCGACGGCTGGCTCCCCTGCTCGGTGGGCAGGGCCGCCTGGTTTGGCAGTTTGGTGAAAACGAGGAGCTCGTCCGGATATTTCTGGACGACTCCCTCGAACGCGGCGGCTACGCAGCCATCAGCACGTTCCACTTTGGCAATCCGGATTTCACCAACAGCGAGCCCTTCCTGCTGCGGTGGCGGGGCCGGATTCCGTATGTGGCGTTGCAGGACGCTCATGGGCCGGAGCCCTGGTGGTTTGCCGACATGACCGCCGGCTTTCGCACCCTGTTCCTGGCAACGGCGCCGACCTGGGCGGAATGGCTGGAAGCGCTGCGGCGCAATTGGGTTGTGGCCGTCCGTCGCGACGCGCTCAGCGGAGGCCGGACCTGGATGCACGGCGGCTCGCGGGAGACGATCGAGTTCGTCCGCCAGCGCGAGAGCGAGTGGCGCTGGTGGAACAACCCCGACATCGAGCGGCCCCTTGTCTCCCTCGTGGCCGTGAGGCCGGAAGACTCACACGAAGCCGTCCGGCCGCGCCAAGGCGTGACCCTGCGCGTCCGATGCGCCTGGGAGAACACTGCCCAAGGGCTGTTGAAGCGGCCGTTGGCCGAACTCAGCCGGCTCAGCGTGGACGGCCGGGCGGTCGAACCCGCGCTGGTCGAGAAGAAACGCCCCAATGGTCTGCTGGAAGACCGCTATCACCATTTCCACATTCCTGCGCCCGCAGCCGGCCGTCACACCGCCGTGGTCCTGGTGCGCGGGATCGAGACCGGCGCCCAGGTAAGCCGGACGGTGCAGTTTGAAGGGTGATCGGACCTGGCTGGCGTCGCTGCCCCTGGGGTCGTCAGCCCGCCCTTTCCACCAAGTCCTTGAAAGGGAGGAGCGCTGGCGCCGGTTTGGACAGACCGAAGCCGCTGGGGCAATGCCGCAAGGCCAGACGCCCCCGGGCTGCTGCGCGGGGACGCGGGTTAGCTGTACCAGGGACGGTTGCGCTTGAGACTGCCCAGCACTTCCCGGGCGATCTTCACGTCCTCGAGCACCTGCCAGTCGAACATGCCCGCCAGAACGAAATCGGCGCCGTTCTCGAACGCGTATCGGAAGGCGCGCTGTGGCGGGATGGCCCCCGCCGCCATGACCTTGAAGGCAATGAAGGGCTTCTTCACCCCATACATGAAATCCACCACTTCCTCGGGGTCCTTGCACCAGGAATTGTCGTAGCGGCCCAGGTCCCCGGTCTCGCCTGCCTTGGGCGCGGTGTGGTAATCGTGGGTGTGGAGGGTTTTCTGGTAAAAATCGACGTCGAGGTTGGCTTTGACGCACGCGCGGATCGAGTCCAGCCCGTGCCCGGCCACGCCGGCGATGACTTTCTGCGACTTGATCGTTTCAACCAGTTTTCCGATCTTGTCAACGTCCCCCTGTTTGACCAGCGCGTCGGCCACGTCGCCGGTCAGATGCACGGCGCAGGCGCCGAGGTCGATGGCCTTCTTGACCTGGGTGAAACCGCCCTCGGGGTCGAGCCGGACCTGCGCAAACCAGCGCATCTTGCCGCCGCGCTTCCAGTGCAACTGGAGTTCCTTGTTGCCGTCCATGACGAAGCTGTTCATGGCGTTGATGCCATGGGTCTCGGCCAGTTCGAGGGTCTCGAGCACCTTGGCCTCGCTGTTGTAGCGCTTGGACAACTGCGCCACGTAGGGCAGGTCCCGCGAGTGCGCGTAACCCGAGATGAGATTGCCCCCGAGGATGAGGCGGCTGAAGGCCACGCTGCCGATCTTGCCCATGGGGAGGGATTCGACCGACGCCGGGAGCGGGCCGCTGAAGGGCGGGGCCGGCGAGGCTGCCGCCGGCTGCGCCTGCACGCCAAAGGGAGCCGCCGCCGAGGCCAGAACCGCGGCTTTCACAAAGCCGCGCCGATGCATTCGAGTTGACATGTGCTTACTCTAGCGGGAGCGCCGCCCGGAGTCAAACCCGGGAATGCCGCGCGTCTTGCTCCCGTCGCGCCCTGTCATGTCAGAACGCAAGCTGGCAGCGGAGCTGCTGCCCGGCGTTCAGCTCGATCCCCGGCTCGAACCGGATGATCACCGTGCGGCGGTCCTGGGTTAACGAGGCGCCCACTGATCGGCCCTCGACGGAAGCGGTGACTCCGCGGGCGCGTTGATCCTGGAGCAGGGCCAGGGAAAGTTCGCGGAGTTTGAGTCGCCCCCATTTGAGGTCGAGCGCGGCCTGGTGGCTGCCGGCGGCGGCTTGTTGCGAGAAGGTT
>JAKLEJ010000606.1 GCA_022711695.1 Verrucomicrobiota bacterium
CACCCAGGGGCAATTGGAGCTCACCGCGGCCAACGCCACCCTGGGCACTCCCCTCTACATGTCCCCGGAGGCCGTGGAGCGTCCCCTGGCGATCGACGCGCGCAGCGACCTCTATTCGGTCGGAGCCGTCGGCTATTTTCTGCTGACCGGGGAGCGGCTCTTCGATTGCGCGACCCTGGGCGAGGTCTTGGTGAGCCAGGTCAAACGCCTGCCCCCGCCGCCTTCGGCCCGCCTGGGCAAGCTCGTGTCATCCGACTTGGAATCGCTTCTGATGAGTTGTCTGGCCAAGGATCCTGCCCTGCGCCCGCCCTCCGCTCGTTCCCTGGGCGAGGCCCTGGGCGCCTGCCAAAGCGCCGGCGCCTGGACCCGGGCTCTGGCCGAGGAGTGGTGGAAGCGGCACGCGGCGGCGGCGTCGGACAAAGCTGCGATCCTGCCGCCGGCCGAGGCCGCCACCCGACGCTTGTGAGGAGATCGAGCCTTCATGCCAACCCTCTTTTCCTTTCCCATGAATATGAAGTTGGAGTTCCCCGAACAAAGCGTTTGCCGGCTTGTTCTCATGGTTATCCTCCTGGCGGCGACGCCGGCCTCCGCGCCGGCCCAAGCGGCTGTTCCCTCGGAGGCGGAGTTGCTGCGCCAGGAATTGCGCCAGCTTAAACAGGACTACGAGGATCGCATCCAGCGGTTGGAGCGGCGCCTGCAGCAGCTCGAAACCGCGCCTTCCCAGCCGGTCCAGCCGCCCTCCATGCCATTGGTTGCATCGGTGACGAATCCGCCTCCGCCGGTCGCCCCGGCCAGCAATGGCACGGCCGCTGCCCGCCAATACGCCGCCCGACAGTATCAGCGCGACACCGAGTCGCGTGAGCATGCCGCCTTGGCCGAACCGCAACCCTGGCGCCAGCGCGTCGAGAACGTTCTTCAGGACTTCGTCGATATCAAAGGCTATTTTCGCGCCGGCTATGGCCGCAATAGCGAGGGCGGTTCGCAGGTGGCCTTCCAGGCCCCGGGGGCGTTCGCCAAATACCGCCTGGGCAACGAGGCCGAGAACTACGGCGAATTGACCTTCGGCAAGAACTTCTATGTTCCGGACCTCTTCAAGATCGATTCCGGGGCGCGGCCCGATGGCACGCCCACTGGCCCGATCGCGCGCGTGCAAACCACCCTCTCGATTTATAATCCTTACCAGGATCTCATCTCCTCCGCGAGCACCGATTTCGGCCTGCCGGAGGCCTGGGCCTCGATCGGCAACGTTGTGCCGGCGCAGCCCACCATGAAGTTCTGGGCGGGCAGCCGTTACTATCGACGCCACGACATCCACATCAACGACTTCTTCTTCTACAACATGAGCGGCGTTGGCGGCGGCATCGAGGACGTGCAACTGCCCTTCGGCAAGCTGGGCCTGGCATGGATCGGGGGAGCTTCCAGCAGCGGCTTCAGCGATCTGCCCGAGCCCGACGCCAGCAACAAGGCCGGGTTCAGCAAAGGCAACTGGGACCTTCGGCTCTACGATGTGCCCTTGCCCCTGGGCAAGGGCGAGTTCGGCGTGGTCTTCGCCTCCGCGGACAGCGGCCAGGATGCCGATGGCAACAGCGCTCCCGGTTCGGACGGCGCGGCCATCACCTTCCTGCACACCGCCGAACCGTTTGTCAGCAAGGACGGCGTGAACAAGTTTTCGCTGCAGTTCGGCTCCGGCGCGGCCAAAATCTTCACCTCCGGCTTCGAAACCATGGTTGTGAACGATGGCCTGTTCATCCGGCCCGATGCGGCCAACTCCTGGCGCTTCCGCGCCACCGAGCACTTCACCGCCAATCTCAACGACTCCTTCTCGATCGGGCCGGCTCTGCTTTATCAGATGACCGACTACGGCGATGAGGGCAGCAGAGTCCATTGGGCCTCGGCGGGAGTGCGCCCCATCCTGCATTTCAACAAGTATCTCAGCCTGGCCTTCGAGGCGGGCGTGGATTGGGTGCGGGACGAAGGCCTCGGCAGCAGCGACTATCTCTACAAGCTGACCCTGGCGCCCCAGGTCTCGCTCGGCGGGCGTTTCATGAGCCGCCCCGCGATTCGCGCGTTCCTAACCTATGCTCATTGGGGCTCCGGTTTTGAAGGCCAGGTGGGGGGCAACGATTACCTGGGACTCCAGGAAGGCATGACCGTGGGCGTCCAGATGGAGGTCTGGTGGTAGCCTGAGCGCCTCCTGCCGCCCTGGAACGGGGGGCCTCCTCGAAGCCTGCGCCAGGGCTGCATCAAGCTCCCGTTCGAGAGCATGGGCCCGCTTTGTAGCGCAGACATTCCTGTCTGCCGTTTCGCAGGCTTTCCAGACT
>JAKLEJ010000607.1 GCA_022711695.1 Verrucomicrobiota bacterium
ATCATCGAATGGCCGAATTGGTGCGCAACGGGGGGATCGGCAAGCTGCAGAAGATCGAAGTTATTCTGCCGAAGCAACCGCCACGCGCCGGCGATCCGACGCCGCAGCCCGTGCCGCCGGAACTGGACTACGAGATGTGGCTGGGGCCCGCGCCCCAGGCGCCTTACACGCTGCAGCGGGTGCATCCCCGCCGCGACACCCGCGGTCGGCCGGGCTGGCTGTGCATCCGGGATTACGCTGATGGCATGCTGGCGAACTGGGGCGCCCATCTGAACGACATGGCCTTGTGGGCGCTGGACGCCGAACGCACCGGCCCGGTGGAGATCGAGGGCCGCGGCCAATACCCGCCCGCGGGCAACCTCTGGAACGTCATCCAGGAGTTCGAGGTCCAGTTCCTTTTCGCCTCCGGCGCGCGCCTGACCTGCAAGACGGACAAACCCTATGTCCGTTTCGAAGGCGAAGAGGGCTGGATCCACGTCAATTATCCCAACGACATCGAAACCCAAACCGAGTCGCTCCTGAAGTGGAAGCCGGGCCCCGGCGACACCTCCCTGCCCTACAAGCCCAGCGAGAAACGGGACTTTCTGGACGCGGTGAAAAGCCGGGGTCAGACCCAGGCCGACGCCGAAGTCGGGCATCGCAACACCTCGCTCTCGCACCTGGGGCTGCTGGCGATCGACCTGGGCCGCAAGCTCAAATGGGATCCGCAAGCCGAGCGCTTTCCCGGGGATGAAGAGGCCAACCGGCGTCTCGCCCCTCGACCCTGGCGCGAGCCCTGGAATAAGCTCGCGCTTTGACCCGCCTGCGCGGCGACGCTTGCGGCGCCCCCGTATTCCAGGACCAGCGACTGGCGACTGCCGACTGGAACGAAGAGCCTCCCTCGCCCCCGCCTCCGCGGATTCCAGGGGCCGGGTTCCCGGTCAGTCCCCCATCCTCGCCCAAGCGTTTGTCCCGGTCGTCCTCATTGGCAAAGACAACGCCTCTCCAGTTCCGTGCCAACAGAGATTCTGTACGGGGCTTCCCGGCCGGAGCCCGGATATGTGAATCCGCGCATCCTCCGCGCCGCCAGCCGGCTGCGCATGGGGAAATGACTGTCGCCCCTTTGCCTCAGGGACGTTGGGCGCGGATTCACGTCAGTCTTCCGAAAAGAGGTATTCGAGGTCGCCCTGGGAGAGGCTGCGGGCAAAGCCCTCTTCGCCAAGAACGTCGGCGATGGTTTGGGCTTTTCGCTGCTGGAGGTCCCAGATTTTCTCCTCGACGGTGCCCGGGGCGATGAGGCGGTAGGCGTTGACGGTGCGGGTCTGGCCAATGCGGTGCGAGCGGTCGATGGCCTGGGCCTCGACGGCCGGGTTCCACCAGGGATCGTAGAGGACGACGTAGCTGGCGGTGGTCAGGTTGAGGCCGGTGCCGGCGGCGCGCAAACTGAGCAGGAACACGCAGGGGTTGGGATCGTTCTGGAAACCGGCCACCACGGCCTGGCGCTCCTTGGTCTCGCCGGTGAGGATATGCAGGGGAATCTGCTGCTTGCGGCACTCGACCTCGATGAGCTTGAGCATCTGCACGAATTGCGAGAACACCAGCACCTTGTGGCCCTGGGCCAGGAGCGGTTCGAGCAGCTCGAACAGGGTCTCGGTCTTGCCGGACTCGGAGTCGTTGCCGACCAACTGCGGGTGGCAGCAGATCTGGCGCAGCCGGGTGAGGGCGGCCAGCACCTGGAGCTTGCTGCGGCCGAGGCCCTTCTCGGCGACGATCTGGGTGATCTGCTCGCGGCTGCGCCGCAGCTCGGCCAGGTAGAGCTTGCGCTGGGCCTCGCCCAGCTCGCAGTCGCGCCGCTCCTCGATGCGGTCGGGCAGGTCCTTGGCGACCTGCTGCTTGAGGCGGCGGATCATCAGCGGGCGCAGCTTGGCGGAGAGGCGCCGCCGGGCAATGCGCTGGGCGGTCAGCGCTTCCTCGCCTTCGCCCCGCGGCTCGTAGGTCTCGTTGAAATGCTCCTGGTCGCCGAGGTAGCCGGGCTGGATGAAATCGACAATGCTCCAGAGGTCCAGGAGACGGTTTTCCAGCGGGGTGCCGGTGAGGGCCAGCCGCTGGTCGGCCTTGAGCTGCTTGACCGACTGGGTGACCTGGGCGGTGGGGTTCTTGATGAACTGGGCCTCGTCCAGGATCACCGCGCGGAACGAGAATTTGAGCAGCTCCTCGAGGTCGCGGCGCAGCAGGGCGTAGTTGGTGACGATGATGTCGTGCTGCGGAATCCGCTTGCGCAAGTTGTGGCGGGCGGCGCCGCTCTGTAGGACCAGCACCTTGAG
>JAKLEJ010000608.1 GCA_022711695.1 Verrucomicrobiota bacterium
TGCAGGCTCTTGGTCATTTCGGAGTAGGTGCCCGGGCCGCGCCCGCCGCAGCCGATCAGCGCTCCCCCGAGGGTCTCGCTCGGGGGCGTGAAGCCTTCGCCCCCCAGCACATGGCGGGGCACAAGGCTGAAGGCCGTTCCGGCGGCCAGGCTGCCTTTAAGAAAGTCGCGTCGGGTGACCAGGCGGTGTTTCTTCATGTCAAACTCCTTCGAGAATCGGGCCGGCCTGGCCTTGCGCCTGCGAGACGGGTCTCCCGCGTGCGGCGCGTCCGGAAACGGGACCGGGCGGTCCAGGCTTTGGCTTCATGTCATAAGCTCAGACGACACCCCCCGGAGAGGAATTCACCTGCGATTCAGGCCGGCGCCAGAACGATTCGATTTCTTCGAGCGTGCGTCCCTTGGTTTCCGGGGTCCAACGCGTCACCACCAGGGCCAGCACCGCGCACATCGCGGCGTAAAGGTAGAACGGAAACGCATGATGGAACTTCGCCACCAGCGCTGGCGCCTCGTCCATCATCGGGAAGGTCTGGGTGACGGCGAAATCGGCCACCCAGAGGCAGAACGTGGCCAGGGAAAGCGCGCGCCCCCGGATGCTGGTGGGGAAGATCTCCGAGAGAATCACCCAGGTGACCGGCCCCACCGAGAGGGCAAAGCAGGCGATGTAACCCAGGATGAAGACCAGCACCCAGGCGGCGACGGCCTGCGCCTGGGCCGCCAGGCCGATGGCCAGCAGCGACACGCCCATGCCCACGGATCCAATGATCATCAGCGGCCGCCGCCCCAGCCGGTCCACCGTCCAGATGGCGATCACGGTGAAGAGCAGGTTGACCGCGCCGACCACCACGGTTTGCAGGAGCGCGGCGTCGGTGTTCGAGCCCAACTGCTTGAAGATTTCCGGCGCGTAATAGAGGAAGACATTGATGCCGGTGACCTGCTGGAGAATGGCCAGGGCCACCCCCAGGCCGAGAGCTTGGCGCATGCCCGGCTGGAACAACTGCCGCAGCGACCCGCCCTCCTGGGCGATGGTCTCGCGGATGACCTTCAGCTCCTGCTCCGCGTAAGCCGCGCCGTCCACCCGGCGCAGAATCTCCAGCGCCTCGCCGGTCCGGTTCTGCCGGATGAGCCAGCGCGGGCTTTCCGGGGCCCACATCAGCAGCGCCAGGAAGAGCGCCGCCGGCGCCGCGCCCAGCCCGAACATCCAGCGCCATCCCGTGGTGACGTTCCAGGCCTCGCCGCCGTGATGAGCCACCGCGTAGTTGACGAAGTAGGTCACCAGCATCCCGCCGATGATCGCAAACTGGTTCACCGACACCATGCGCCCCCGGATGCGCGCCGGGGCCGCCTCGGCGATGTAGATCGGCGAGGCCATCGAGGCGATGCCCACGCCCACGCCCGCCAGGATCCGGAACACGACGAACTCCGTCAGCGTGCGGGGCAGGGCCGTGCCCAGCGACGACGCCAGGAACAGCACCCCCGCCAGCAGCAGCGTCTTCTTCCGCCCCAGGCGGTCGCAGAACACGCCGGCAAAGGAAACCCCGAGCATGCAGCCCAGCAGCACGCAGCCGGCCGTCCACCCCTTCATCGCCGGGCTCAACCCGAAGTGCTGTTGCAGGTAGCCGATGGCGTCGGCGATGACGGCGGTGTCGTAGCCGAAAAGGAGTCCGCCCAGGGCGGCGATGCCGCAGATGGCGCTGACGTACAGGAGGCTGCCCTGCTGGGCGGTGTGTGTGGGCTCTTGCATGGTTCAGTGCCGACCAGCACAGCCCCCCGCCGGCCGTCTGTCAAGCCTGCCCGCGCCCCGCGGCGGCGGCCTTTGGTGTGCGCAGCCCGATGGCGATGATCACCGAGGCGGCGACCCACACGGGTTGGGAAACCGCCAGGATAAAGGGGATGTCGATGAATCCTTCCCGGTCCATGGGCCCGGCGATCCAGCCGGCGACCAGGAACGGAAGAAAGAACATTGCCGGAACGCCCAGGGGGAAGACCAGGACCTGGGCGGCGAAGAACCAGCGCGCCAGCCGCGCGCGGGCCGCCCCGGAGGACAGGAGTATCCAGGCCCCCGCGAGGTGAGCGCCCAGCAGAACCCATTCGTAGGTGTATTCCCGGCTCAGCAGGCTGGCGGCTTTGAAGTTCCGCAGGATGATGCCGTAGTGCTCGGCGTGCAGCGGATCGTTGAAGCCCATCGGCCGACCCAAGCTGTCCCTGGTCTCGTAAGGGGTCGCTCCAATGCCAACCCGCAGCACAACGGCGGATGCGAAGACGGCGAAACTCGCCAGAACCAGAAGGGCCAGGCGGCGGT
>JAKLEJ010000609.1 GCA_022711695.1 Verrucomicrobiota bacterium
CCGAGTCTCCCCGTCTGGCGGCTTACGACGGCCTGCTGGCTGATCTGGACAACGGCGTTTCGCCGCTGCTGGTCCCCGTGGTGAGCGAGCAGTGGACCCGGCATTTCAAGTGGCGGGGCGAGGGCGACCTTCCGGAGCCTGAGATGGCCCGCTTAAAGGAGATCCTCGCCAAGGCCCACGCGCAGGGACGCCGCGTGCGCTTCTGGGCCGCGCCCGACAAGCCGGCGGCCTGGGGCGCCCTGCTGCGTGCGGGCGTTGACCTGATCAACACCGACAACCTGGCCGGCCTGCGCGACTTTCTCCTGCGGAACCCGTGAGCCTGGGCGCGTCCCGGCGTGGCCTGGATCCGCTTGAGCCCCGCAGGGGTTCGGCGGCGATTCGGCGGCGCGGCGCAGGGTTGACCCGGCCGGGCCCCGGCGATAGTTTCGCTCGACCGGTTCCCGGCACAACCGCCTCGAGGCCATCGGCGCAGAGAGTTCGTGCCGGAATCCGCGAACAGATTGACGTGATTTCCAACATTCAACTGGAAGCGGGGGCGCCTTCGCTGCGGGTGGGGTCGGTGCCCTATTTGAACGCCGTGCCGCTGACCCGGGGCCTCGAAGACCAGGTGGTGTTTGCGCCGCCTTCGCGGCTGGCCGAGATGCTGCGCGAGAAGCGGATCGACGCCGCGCTGCTGAGCGTGACCGAGGCGCTGTTCCACGACGACTACGACATCCTGGATGGCGTGGCCATCGCCTCGCTGGGCGAGGTCAAGAGCGTGCTGCTGGCGCACCGCAAGCCCCTCCAGGAGATCGAAACCGTGGACTGCGATCCGGCGTCGCTGGCCAGCGTGCAACTGCTGCGCGTGCTGCTGGCCGAGCGCGGGCGCCGGCCGGAGTTCCGCAAACTGACGGGCTACGACGCCGCGGACGCCAGCGACGCGGTGCTGCTGATCGGCGACCGGGCGCTGGACTTCGGCCGCGAGGACCACGCGCACGAAATCTGGGACCTGGGGGCCGCCTGGTACGAGCTGACCCGCCTGCCGTTCGTCTATGCCGTGTGGACGCTGCGGCGGGAGGCGGACACGGCCGAAATCCGGCGGCAGTTGCGCGAGGCCAAGGAGTTTGGCATGGACACGCTCGAGGCGATCATCAGCCAGCGCACGGATTACGACTACGCCTTCCGCAAGGACTACCTGAGCTGGCACCTGCATTTTCACCTGGGCAGCGACGAGAAGCGCGGCGTGGCGCGGTTCGTCGAGCTGCTGCGCAAACACGGCCTGGGTCCCGTGCACGAGCCGCATTACGTGGCCTGACACCCTGCTTATGAACCCGAAGAACACCACCATCGCGGCGATCGCCCTGGGAATGGTCCTGGTCTGCGCGCTGTTCCCGCCGAGGCGGCGCTCGAGCGGCGACTCCGGCGGCCGGGGCTTCCTGCTCTCGCCCAACCTGACGCGGGCCAACGTTCAGAGCACCGGCGGGGGCGGCAAGATGTGGACGCCCGTCCAGGTGGACGGCGAACGCTTCCTGTGCGAGTGCGTCTTCATTCTGTCCGCAGCCGGCCTGGCCGGGGTGATTGCGAACGCCCGCAAGCCGGCTTGAGCCGGCGTTCAGGATTCCGGAGCGACACCGGGAATCAGGGGCGGCCCGGAGACGCGGCCGCCTGCTCCTCGATCGACGGCGGCCTCAGTGTAACAAGGTCGCGCCGCGGGTTCTGCCAGGCTTTCTTCACGGCGTCCTCGACGAGCCGCCGGGCAGCGCGGTAATCCGGGTCGGCGGCCGCCGGATAGACCGTCTGGCCGCATCGCGCCCGGCCTCCAGCCTCGCGCGCCAGCGGCGCGGTCAGGAAGAGGCTCTCCTTCGCGTCGCGGAGATCGATCCAGTCCAGACGGGTGATCTCGGCTGTCTTGTGGCAGGCCCCGCAGCGTTGCCCGTGGATTTGGCCCAGCTTTCGCTTCAGTTCGGCGTCGCCCGCAAAGTTGTAGGCCGGCGTCGGCGCGCGTTTGTTGGCGAAACGGTCATGGTATGGGGCATTGGCGTCGATCCACATCGCCAACCGGAGGCGATCTTCCTTGGGCAGTCGGACCTTCTCGCGATGGTCCTTGTCCCCCAGGCAGGTGAGGAGCTTGCTCTTGATCGCGCCGTAGGCCAGGGGCGGGGTGATGCTGGCATCCTGCGCGCGCACCGTCGAGCGGGAGACCAGCCCGCGCTCGAGGATCGTCTCGTAAGCGCGGTTGTGCCCGTAGTCAGCAACCTCGGCGTCCAGCGCGAGCAGCCCGCCGCCGAGGTCGATGCTTCCTGCGGGCTTGAGGCC
>JAKLEJ010000061.1 GCA_022711695.1 Verrucomicrobiota bacterium
TCTCGGGGCTGGCGGCCTTCAGCCCGGACGGCCGCTGCCTGGCCGTGACTCACGGCCTGCGCGAGGTGCGGCTGCTCTCGCCGGACTCCGGCGCCGCGCTGGCCACCCTCAGCGCTCCCAAGCCGGAGCGCATCACCGCCCTGGCCTTCAGCGGCGACGGTTCGGTGCTGGCGGGGGCTACCGACAACGCGGGCATTCAGATCTGGCGCTTGCGGGATTTGCGGCGGCGACTCGAGACCTTGCATCTGGACTGGGATTCCTCCGGTCCGGCCGGGGACGCGTCTCCAGCGGTCCGCGGCGCCGAACCGATTGGATCCGGGGCGTCGGCGGCCGCCCCGCGCGCCCGGCTGCACCGGCGCGGCGCCCTGTGGATTGCCGGGACGGGTTCTGTGCTGGCGCTGGTTCTTGGCCTCACCGGTGTCCGCCATCATCGGAGGCTGGTGCGCGCCTATGAGGAGGTGGAAGCGATCGCCCGCAAGCGCCGGCAGGAGCTTGAAGCCGCGCAGGCTCAGTTGATCCACAGCCAGAAGATGAAGGCGCTGGGCGCGCTGGCTGCCGGGGTGGCCCACGACTTCAACAACCTGCTTTCCGTCATCCGCATGTCCAACCAGCTTCTCGCCCGCCAGGTCGAGCCCAGCCAGGAGAACCGCGAGGAATTGGAGGCCATCGAGCAGGCGGTGAACCAGGGCAAGGGCATTGCCCGCTCGATCCTGGGTTACAGCCGCCAGGCCGAGCCGGCCGAGTCCCTCTTCTGCGTCAGCGACCTGGTCAGCGAAACGCTGGCGATGCTCAGCCAGGGATTCTTGAGCGGGATCATCCTGACCCTGGAACTGGACCCGGAGGCGCCCCTGGTGCGCGGGGAACGAAGCCGGATCGAACAAATCCTGCTGAACCTGGTCGTGAACGCTTCCGAAGCCATGCAAGGGCAGGGCCGTCTCACCTTGACGGTGCGCCAGGCGGACGAACCGGGACGCTGCCTGCTGGCGCCGCGGCCGGCCCGGCACTATGTGGAACTGGCCGTCCGCGACTCGGGCCCGGGCATCTCCGAGGCGCATCTGCCCCACATCTTCGAGCCCTTCTTCAGCACCAGGCAAGGCGGGGCCGAACGCGGAGCGGGCCTGGGATTGACCACCGTCTATTCCATCGCGGAACGCGACGGCTGGGGTCTGGATGTCATCACCCAACCGGGCGCGGGCGCCACGTTCCGCGTCCTCATTCCGGCGGACCCGGATGCCGCCGCCCCCGCCCCCGAACCCTCGATGGAAGACCCCCGACCATGAACGGTGTCGATGCGTCCTCGGTCCGGCCCGGCGATCTTGCGCCGTTGCGCGCGTCGGCAGCCGTTTCGCTTCTGGCGGCAGCCTATGGCCGCCGCCCGTTGCGCGGGGGTTGCCCGCCAGGTGGGCGCCGCTTGCCCAGTGTGTTGGCTTCGGGGTGGGGGTTGGCTGCCCTGCGGAAACACGAGCCATGAGCGCGACTTTTGCCGGCTCCATCTTGATCGTCGAGGACGACCTTCGACAGGTCCGCCTCTACGCGAAGGTGCTCAAGCAGTACCGCCTGACCTGCGTCAGCACAGGCACGGCGGCTCTGGAGGCCCTGGCCGAGCGCGTGCCCGACCTCATCATTCTGGATCACGTCCTGGCCCGCGGGGAGCTGGGGCTGGCCTTTCTGCCCCGGCTCAAGGAGGTCGCCGCCCACGTCCCGGTCATTGTCGTCTCCGGCACTCTGGACATTGCCGGCAAACTCCAGGCTTTGCAGGGGCCGCTTTCGGCCCACTACGCGATCGAGAAGCCTGTCGATATCCGGCAGTTGGAGATGACCGTCGAGAAAGCCCTCACGGAGTGCGGTGTGGGCGAAGCAGTGCGGACGCTGCGTTCGCTGGAGCGCGCCGAACTGATCGAGAATGGCGATCGCGAGCGGCTCTTCACCGAACGCCTGGCCCGGCAGCACGACTTGCTCAAGCGACTGCGCGGCGCCAATCGGCGAGCGAACCTTTCCGAACTGGCGGGCGAGTTCCACGTGGATCGCAAGACCATCCGCCGCGATCTGCGCGACCTGGTCCAGCGCGGCCAGTTGCATCCCGAGGTCTGCTCCAACGGAACCGACGAGGAGTGACCCGCCAGGTGGGCGCCGCTTGCCCATTGGTCTTGCGCAAGGGTCGCTCAGCATCCGTCGCAAAGCATGATGCTCTCAGCGACTTGTCCTATGAAAACGCGCTCCCTCCTTGGTTCATCCCTTTGCGCTTGGTCCGCGGTTGCCGCGGCGGCCTGGCTGGGCGTTGCCGTTGCGGGGGCCCAGGAAACGATGCTTTGGCTCGGGCCGGAGACGCCCTCTCGCCTCAAGTCCGGGCCGGCGGACTCCGCCATTCACGCTGCCGCCCGCGTGAAGGCGAAAACCCGCCAACGCGTCGATTTCGAGTCTTCGGCCGACTGGTGTTGGCAGAGACCCGCCCGGCTCAACGGCGAGGACTACTCGGCCCTCGACCTGCCGGGCGGCTCGACTGGCGGACGGGTTGGTGACCCGCAATTGCCTTATCACGGAAAGTTCATCCGTGTGCCCGATGGGGCCGGGGTGCGCCTGGTGGTGGACGAGACGGTGTGGACGGAACTGCCGGGAACCCATCGGGTCGCCCCCCGCCAACCGGCTCCCTCCGACGCCCTCGGGGCGGTTCAGCCGCCCTTCGTTCGAAATCCGGGCTCTTACGAAGCCGACGCCTGGACCCAGGCTCAGCCGGTCGAAATCGCCGACCGGATGCGGATTCGCGGGCGCGAGTTCATTTACGTGAAGTATTCGCCGCTGGCCTTTCATCCAAGGCGGGGGGCGCTGCGGGCCGCCGGACGCGTCAGATGGCATCTGGAGTTCGATTTGCCCCCCGGCGGCGCTCCGGCCCCGAAGCCCGATGCCGTTGGAGAAGAGGCGTTCGGACGGTTGTTCGAGACGGCGGTGGACGCGACCGCGACCGAGTCGGCGTCGCCGCAGGCCCTGCTGCCCGCCGACAGTCCGGGAGTCACCAACGGGGCCGACTACCTCATCGTTGCGCACGACTTGTTCTATACGAACATCCTTCCCCTGGCGGAACTCAAGCAACTGAGCGGACTCCAAACCCGGGTGGTCAGACTGTCGGAGATCACCGCCACCACCAACGTGTCCGAGATCACCGCCTTCATCAAGAACGCCTACGACACCTGGACGCCGGCGCCCACCTACCTGCTGCTGGTGGGGGATGCGCCGCAGTTGCCGCCGCATGACGCCCGGTCGCATCCGGACCGCGAGGGCATGCCGGCGACGGATTTGTATTACTCGACCGTGGACGGCGCGGATGTGTTTCCAGACCTGTTCTGCGGGCGGCTTCCCTGCGCGACCCCGACCGAGTGCGCCAACATGGTGGCCAAGATCGTGCAGCACCAGTGCTCGCCCGATCCCACGCCGTCCTACCGCCAAAGCGCGTTGACGGCCGGGTACTTCCAGGACAGCGAATACACCATGACGCCGGGAGTCTATGCGGACCCGCCCGACGGCTACGAGGCGCGCATTTTTGTAGAAACTGCCGAGGCGGCTCGCAACTTCCTCGTCTCGCAGGGCTTCACGGTTTACGGCAGTTACGTGGCCGAAACGAACCTGGTTCCCCGCCGTCATTGCCGCTATCTCTACGGCAGCCTGGTTCACACCAACGGCTCGGAATACCTCGGAGGCCCCGCGTATGCGCCGCACACCGAGGCCTCCGCGGAGGTGCGCCGGCGGCTCAATGAAGGGGTGTGGCTGGCGCTGCATCGCGATCACGCGTCTGCGTTCGGCTGGGGAGACCCCTCCTTCTCGAATGGCGACGCGCGCGCCATGACCAACGGCGCCCGTCTGCCCATCGTCTTTTCGATCAACTGCCAGAGCGGCTGGTTTGACCTGCCCGGCTCGCAGAATTCGCTCTGCGAGGAGTTCATCAAGAAGGCCGGCGGCGGAGCGGTGGGCGCGATCTGCGCCACCCGCAACAGCGCCTCCTGGTGGAACGACTGGTTCTGTCACGGCCTGTTCGAATCCCTTTTCCCGGGTTACCTGGGCACGCTGTCCACGCTGCCCGGCTACAAACCCGGGCTGGCTTACGGCGATAACGCGGTCCACCGCGGAGACCGCCTTGGCCAGACCCTCAACTTCGCCAAGATGCTTCTCTACGACCGCCTGGCCAGCGGCCAGCACGATGGCGATTTCCGATATGCCTCGGAAATCTTCCACCTCTTTGGCGATCCCGCCATGCGCGCCCGGCCGTGGCTGGACAACCCGCTGCAGGTGGCGCATCCCAGCGCAATCATGGAGGGCGATGTCTCGTTCACGGTGACGGTGTCGAACGGCCCTAATCCTGTGGCCTCGGCTCTCGTGCGCGTCACCAGCGATCAGGGCGATGCCGCCGAAGCCCTCACCGGCGGCCTGGGTCGCGCCCAATTCTCCTTTCCGGGCATGGGGATGCGCCTCCTCACCGTTCGGGTCACCAAGACCAATACCCTTCCCTACATCGGTTTCATCAACATCACCCGCGGCACACGACCGCTGGTCGTCACCGCCCCGACCAACCTCTGGGAGGGATTCGCGGATTTCACCGTCACGGTGACCGATGGCACGAACAATCTCTCCGGCGCTTCGGTGCGGGTGAGCAGCACGGCGGGCGACGATCTCACGCGGACGACGGCGGCGGGCGGGTGGGTCCGCTTCGCGTTCGACTTGCGGACCACGCAGCAACTGCGCTTGGAGGTCTCCCGGTTGGGCTACGCCGATTTCACCCAGACCATCCCCATCCGCCTGGGCTCGTTCGAGTGGGGGCCGATCCCTTCGCCGCGCCAGCAGGGCGTCCTCTTCAACACCGAACTGACCTTGCGCGCCGGCAACGGGCTGGCGGTCAGCAATTTCAGCGGCCCGGCCAGCCTGGCCGCGGTCGTTCAAGGCCTGCGCCCCACCGTCGTGCTCACCGGTTTCATTCTGGGCCGGAGCGGCTCCTACTGGCGGGGACTGCAGATTCAGAACGCCACCGAGCAGCCAGTGGACGTGGCCGGCTGGCGGGTGGTTCTTGGGGATAACCCCACCAACATCAACCTTTGCAACGCCACGGTGAAGGTGCTGGCCAACTCGATGGCCGCGGGCGCTTTTGTGGGGTGGACCGACATGCTGGGCAACCTCTGGGGCTCGCCTATCGGTTGGACCGTGACCCAGCCCGGCTGGGCCATGATCCTGGACTCGGACTTCAAGATCGTGGACTTCGCGGCCTGGGGCTGGGACAGCGAGGCCATCGGCGCCATGGCCCCGGTGGTCGAGGGGCATGTCGTTTCCGTGGCCGGCGCCTGGCGGGGCGATGGCATCCCGTTGCCGGTCTCGAATCTGGACCTGACTCGCCAGGGCTCCGAGGACTGGAACGCGGCCGAGGACTTCCGCGAGAGGGCCATCAACGTGACCATCCAGAATGCCAACATCACGCTTCCGTTCGTCACGTCCGAGGCGCCGCTGCTGTTCGAGCCCGCCGTGACCGGCTCCTTCAGCAATGGCGTCTGGCGCGGGCAGGTGGCGGTCATGGAACTGGCCAGCAACGCGGTTCTTCGCGCCGTCGCCGGCGCGCGCGAGGGCGACAGCGGGCCGTTCACGGTCATCACCTCCGCCGTCCACCACTTCTCGTTCTCCAGCGTGGCCTCGCCCCAGTATTGGGAGAGCCCTTTCGCGGTCACGGTGACTGCGGAGAATTCCAGCAGCAACGTGGTGTCAAGTTTCCAGGGCGCCGTCGCGCTCTACGGCGTCCAGGACGCGCCGGCGCCGCGATTGGTCGTCACCGAGCTGGGGCTGGGCGAGCCGGATTATGTCGAACTCCAGAACGTCGCCGCTGCCAGCGTCAATACGCGCAATTGGCGCATCCTGATCGGAGACGATCCCGAAAACATCGACCGGATCAACCGGGAGGTGAAACTTCTTCCCGACAGCGTGGCGGCAAAGCAAGTGTTGCTGACGAGCGACGATGCCGGTTCCTCCAACTACTGGGGCGGCCCCATTCAGTGGAGCAACAGTTTGTCCGGCTGGGTGATGGTGCTCGACGCCTCGCTCAACATCGTGGACTTCGTCGCGTGGGGTTGGGGGCAGGAGGCGATTGCCGCCATGGCCCCGGTTCACAGCGGCCGAACTTTGAGGGTCGGCGGCCAATGGCTCGGCCGCGGGGTCCCATTCCCTACCCGTGTCCTGGGCTCCCTGCAACGCGGCGGCAGCCTGGACTGCAACCGGGCCAATGACTTCGCCTGGAGATTTCCCTCGTCCCCCGGATCGAAGAACGCCCTGCTGACGACGCCGATGCTGGGCGCCCGCGGCCCGGTCGAGATCGAGCCCGCCCTCACCGGCCAGTTCACCAACGGCGTCTGGAGCGGCAACGTCACCGTGCGCCAGGGCGTCACCAACATGTACTTGGAGGCCATGGATGCCGCCGGGCACTACGGCGACAGCGGACGTTTCGACTGCCTCTACCTGGGACAACTGTCGCTTTCTGTTCCCGGCTCGGTCATGGAAACCAGCGGAGTGTTGACCAATCAGGGCCTGGTGACGCTGCCGGCCCCCCGGCTTCTCAACACGGTGGTGACCCTGACCTCGAGCCACAAGCGCGAGGTGACGGTCCCGTCCACCGTTACCGTGCTCGGGCCGCACGCCACCAGCCGGCAGTTCGACCTGACCGTCCTGGACGATTCGCTGGTGGACCTCGGCCAGATCGTCACGATCACCGCCTCGGCCCGGGGCTATTCGAATGCGCAGGCCCAAATGCTCGTGCTGGACAACGAGGCCCCGACGGTGGACCTGCGGCTGCCCGGCGCGGTCTCCGAAGGCGACGGCGTGCGGCTGAATGCCGGCCAGATCACCCTCACCTCGCCCCTGACCGAGCCCGTCGCGTTCACGCTCGGTTCGAGCGACACCACGGAACTCCAGGTGGCCCCGACTCTCGTCTTCCCTGCCGGAACCAACCGCGCGCGGTTTGACCTGACGGTGATGGAGGACACCATTCCGGATGGCACGCAAGCGGTCCAAGTGGTGGTGAGCGCGCCGGGCCTTCTTGGCAGCACCGGGCTGGTGCAGGTCCTGGACAACGACCCGCACCATTTCAGTTTTGGCAGCCTGGCGGCCACGCAGACAGTCCTGGCCGGTTTCCCCGTCACCCTCACGGCTGCGGATGCCTCGGGCCTTCCCGTCCGCGCCTACAAAGGCCCGGCGGCCCTCTCGGCGGAAAGCCCCGCGGGCTCGCTGTCCATGCAACCTGACAGTATCGGCGCGTTCACCAACGGCATTTGGGCCGGCCTGGTGAGCGTGGGCGAACTGGCGCGGAATGTCGTGCTGAAGGCCCGGGATGCCGGGGCTGAGGGCGAGAGCAGCGCCTTCGAGGTGGCCTCGGGACCGCTCCATCATTTTGCCTGGGACCCGCTCCCGCTGTCCGCGCACGCGGGGGCCTGGCTGCCCGCGCGCATTGTGGCCCGCGACGCCAACGAGTTCCCCGTCACCGCCTTTTCCGGGCCGGTCAGCGTCAACGCCACCCGGCATGCCCCTGGCCACCCGGTCCGGCTGCTCACCTTCGTCGGTTATGCCAATCCTCAGCCGGAACACTCGAACACGCTGGCCGCCATCCGGCGCCACTTCACGGATTTCGAGGAGACTCCCTTCGGCCTGACCGATCCGGCGGAATTGGCCAACGCCCTGGACAAGAACGATGTTTTCCTGATCCTGGCTCAGGACCGGGCCTCCTCCGAGGAATTGGCGCGGCTCGGGTCGGATTGGGCCGCCGCTCTTCAGTCCTATGTCAACTCGGGCGGCGTGGTGATCGTGTGCTCGGGGCGCAACGACGAGCACCGCCTCCTGCAGCAGGCCGGCCTGGCGCAGGTGCAGCGCGAATCCCTGGGCGAGGAATCGCCTGACAACTCATTGCTGGTGTCCGCGCTGACCAACCGGCTCACCGCCGGGCTGCCGCCGCAGTTCGACGGCCGGCGGGTCAGCGGCTACTCCAGCCCCAACTGCCAGGCGCCGGTGCGCAACTGGACCAACAGCGTGCCCGTGGTGTTGTCCCGCCAGCTTGGCCAGGGCCAGGTGGTCCTCCTGGGCAACGCCTTCAGCGAGGCCGGCCTCGAGTTGGACCGTGTCCTGGCCAACGCCCTCCGCCTGGGCGTGAAGCGAATCGCCGATCCGGCGCCTCTCGCCCCGGTGGCCGTCGGCCCCTTCGCCGACGGCGAATGGACGGGCCACCTTGCGGTGGGGATGGAGGGCCTGGACTTTCTGTTGTCTGTGACCGACGGCGCCGGCCACACCAACGAGAGCGGATTCTTCGACGTGACTCCGCTGCGCATGGCGCTGCAGCCGCATTCGGAGGCTGGCTCGCTCTTGCTGCGCTGGGAGAGCGTCGGCGCCACCCGCTACACCGTCGAAAGTTCGCCCACACTCCTGCCGGCCAGCTTCGCGCCCGTGGCCAGCAATCTCCTGGCCACGCCGCCGGCCAACACCTTCACCGGCCGGGTGGATGCCGCCAACCGCGTCTTCTACCGGATCCGCGTTCAAGCCCCTTGAACCCTGGCGGCTCGTTCTGCCAACAGGACGGCTCGCTCCGAACGTGCGGATGCCTCCGCTTTGGCGCCTCGGCGCGCGGCCGGGGCCTTTCTGGCGAGGAACGAGGATTGGGGACGGGCTCCGCGCTCGACCCGGCCCGCAGGCGGGGGGCGCGGTGTGGATGCGCCGCCGGGATGCCGCTTCCGGCTTGTGCTTCAGGACGGCGTGAGAACCGAGGCGGTTGTCGCGCTCAGGTCGCGGCTGGAGCGCGCCGGCTCCTCCGGTTGGGGGGCCGCGATTAGGCTCAGATCGTAGGGCACAGCCGAGTCGATGATGCTGCCGTCCTGCGCGTCGTCCATGAGGTGGGCGCACGATAGGCACACGTTTGGATTATCGGGAACAAACTGCCCTTGGCATCCCAATGGCCCCCCGCAACACATGCAATAACGTGCCGCCACTTGAATCGAACGAAGCGTGCTGACGCCTTTCGGATACAGATGAGCCAATCCAGGACAGAAAACAAGCCTTATTCAACTGAACTTATTCACAGGAAATTCACCGACACCACGGCTTCGACCACTGCGGCCCCTCCGCATCGGCCTCCCGTTTCCTGATCGCCCGTCGCCGAATCCCCATACGGATGGAGAGAACCGTTCCTGGAGGGCGGCGCTCCGTCGCCGCCGCAGACCCGCCCCATGCAGGTGAGGAGAAGGCGGTGACGGAGCAGCGCCCTCCATTGGGGCGGGAATCGGTTTCGCGTGCGGGGGGGGAACGTGCGGTTCCGCGGCAGTGTCGCCTTGCCACGGCGAATCGAGTCCGCGGGCGATCGCCTGTCTGGCCGCCAGTCACCAGTCACCGAATGCGTTGTGCCCCGGTTGTGCGTTGGGAAACCTGTGAAATGGTCATCGCCGCTTTGCCCCAGGGAGGGTACGGGCAGTTTCAGACGGCAGAAAAGGCGTTGACAGGGCGCCAGACGCTTCTATGTTAAGTGGAAATAAGACAGTTTTTGTCCGCTTTTGTCATGCAAGTCACACGCGCCGGCGAATATGGAGTTCTGGGCCTGCTGTGTCTGGCTCGGCGCGGGCCGGGGCAGGTGGTGATGATTGACGACGTGAGCCGCGAGGAGAAGATTCCCAAGAGCTTTCTGGCCAAGATTTTCCAGAGTCTCGCTCGCGCGGGGATCGTGAAGTCGAGCCGCGGGGTTCGGGGCGGGTTTTCCTTGACCCGGCAGCCGGGCGACATCACGACTTTGGACATCATTGAAGCGATCGAAGGCCCGATCGCGTTCCAGCGTTGTTTGCAGGCGCCGACCGATTGTCCGCACACCGGGGGATGCCCACTGTGCGGTCTGTTCTCCAGCGCGCAGACGCAGGTCAAGGACGTCTTTTCCAGGACGACTTTGGCCGACCTGCTGCGAGGAGGCAGCCAACGCGGCCACCCGAAGGGGGCAGCCGGCCTTCCAGTTTCGGACGCGGCGGCTCCGACTGAATTTCAAAGAGTATGAGTGAGAGCTATACACTTTATAATCAGACGGTGATGGATCACTTCCTGAACCCGCGCAACCTGGGGGATTTGCCGGAGGCCGACGGGGTGGGGGAGGTGGGGGCGGCCGCCTGCGGCGACATCATGAAGATCAGCCTGCGCATCGAGGAGGGCCGCATCAAGGACGCCCGATTCAAGACGTTTGGCTGCGGCTCGGCGATTGCCAGTTCGAGTATGGCCACGGAGCTGATCAAGGGCCGCACCATCGAGGAGGCCATGCATTTCAGCAACCAGGAAGTCGTCCAGGCCCTGGGCGGCCTGCCGCCCGTCAAGATCCATTGTTCCGTGTTGGCGGAAGAAGCGCTGAAAGCCGCCCTCGAGGATTACCTGAAGAAGCACCCCGAGCTGGCCCGCAAGACGCCGCTGCAAAGCGCTCCGGCGGGAGCGTGATGGCTGCCATGCGCCAGGTTTATCTGGACCACCAGGCGGCAACCCCCCTGCTGCCGGAGGTGTTCGAGGCCATGCGGCCTTACTTCACCGAGGCCTTCGGGAACCCCTCCTCGCTGCATCAGCACGGCCTGCGCGCGCGCGACGCCATGAACCAGGCGCGCGCCCAGTTGGCCCGCTTCATCCGCGCCGAATCGCCCGAGGAGATCTTCTTCGTCTCCGACGGCCAGGAGGCGGCCAACCTGGCCGTCAAGGGCGTGGCCTACGCCAACCAGCGCAAGGGCAACCACATCGTCGCCGCCGAGACCGAGCACCCCGCGGTGCTGAACTCGATCGAATTCCTCGAGAAACAGGGATTCGCCTGCACCCGCGTCAAGGTGGACCGGGAGGGCTTCGTCAAGCCCGGGGACGTGGAGGCGGCGTTGACGGACCAGACCATCCTGGTCGCGGTCCATTGCGCCAACCACGACATCGGGACCGTCCAGCCCATCGCCGAGATCGGGGCGATCGCCGCCCGGCGGGGCGTGCCGCTCTACGTGGACGCCGAAGCGGCGGCGGGCTGGGCGCCGATCGATGTGCAGGCCATGAACGCCAGCCTGCTGTCGTTCTCGCCGCACAAGTTTTACGGGCCCAAAGGCGTGGGGGTGCTTTACCGGCACAAGCGGGCCCGGCTGGTGAGCATCCTGCACGGGGGCGTGCAGGAGGGAGGCCGCCGGGCCGGCGTGGAAAACGTCCCGGCCATTGTCGGGGCGGGCCTGGCTGCCGAAATCGCCGCCCGGGAACTGCCCGCGCGCAGCGCCCACACGGCCCGGCTGCAGCAGCGCCTCTGGCAGGGGCTTCAGGCCGCCGTCCCTTTCCTCAAGCTCAACGGTCCGCCTCCCGGGCCGAACCGCCTTCCGACCAACCTCAGCCTCAGCGCCGAGTTCATCGAGGGCGAAGGCCAGTTGCTGCTCTGCGACATGAACGGCATCGCCGTTGCCAGCGGATCGAGTTGCGTGAGCAAATCGCTCAAGATTTCGCACGTCCTTGCCGCCATTGGCCTGGACCATGCGCTCGCCCAGGGCAACCTCATTCTTTCCCTGGGCAAGGACAACACGGAGGAGGAAATCGATTACGTGGTCGAGACCTTCGCCAACAAGGTGGTGGCGCGCTTGCGTTCGATGTCTCCGATGTGGGACGAGTTTCAGCGCGGCTTGATCGACTCGGCCATTGCCCCGCGCGGCAGCGGCCGGTCCTCCAGCGCCCACGCCTCCGCCCTCTCCGGCAAGCCCGCCTGAGGCCGCGCCATCGAGTGTTCCGCCCTTTCCCCAAACGCGACTCCTTCCTCTCATGATCGACCACCCCACCGTCCTCAAAGCCCTGTCCTCCGTCAAATACCCCGGCTACAGCCGCGACATTGTGTCGTTTGGCTTGGTGAAGAACTCCGCCTGGCGCGAGGGCGCCCTCCGGGTGGAGATGCAACTTACATCGCCCAATGCGGACGTGGCCCGGCAGGTCAAACAGGACGCCGAGTCCGCGCTTCGGGCGCTGCCGGGGGTGCGGGAGGTGACCGTCGAGGTCGCGCTGCCCGCCGGGCCGGCCGGGGACTCGCAGGCTCACAACCCGTGGGCCGGCCAGGCCCGAGTGCCCGGCGTCCAGCGGGTGCTGGCCGTGGCCAGCGGCAAAGGCGGGGTGGGCAAGTCCACCTGCTCCGTGAATCTGGCTTGCGCCTTCCAGCGCCTCGGGCTCCGCGTGGGGTTGCTGGACTGCGATATTTACGGACCTTCCATCCCCCTGATGATGGGGGTTCACGAACGCCCCGGGGTCAGCCCCCAGGAGAAACTCGTTCCGCCGGTCAGCCACGGCGTCAAGCTCATGAGCATTGGCTTTCTGCTGGACGGCGAT
>JAKLEJ010000610.1 GCA_022711695.1 Verrucomicrobiota bacterium
CGCTTTGATCATCCGCACGACTTCGATGTTGTGCGGCTCCGTGGGCATCTGGTAGTCCACCAGAAACACCCGCCTGGCGGCGGTGGCTTTCCCGGCCGTCGCCTCGATGTCCAGGCAGCCCCAGACGTCCACCGCCACCGGCTTGGCCATATACACGTGCAAACCGGCCTCGACCGCCGCGCGCGCGTGCTCGGGAAAGAAATACGGCGGCGTCTCGAGCGTGATCGCCTCGATGCCCGACTCGATGAGCCGTTTGTAGCCGTCAAGCCCCGAGAACCGGCGGGCTTTGTCCACCCCGAGCGCGTCGCCGCAGGCGTCGGCCACGGGCTGAAAGTAGTCGGCCACGCCCCACATCTGGTAGCCGCCGTGGTTCTTGAACAGGTTGGCGATCCAGGCCCCGCGGCCGCCGTTCCCCACCACCCCCAGCTTGATCTTGCGCGCCAAGGCGGCGGGGGCGGCGGCTTCCGCCGCCGGGCTGGTTTGGGATCCGAGAATCGACACGCTGGCGGTGGCGGCGAGGGCGCCGCCCAGGAATTGCCGGCGGGTGCAGGCGGAGGAACGCGTTGCTTTCATGGGGAGACTCCTTGGGTGGATTGTGGTTGAGCGGCCAGAATGGCTTCGGTCTTCCGGATGTCCGGCTCGGTCCCGGTCTGGAACCATGCGCCCTGGTGCGGAACGCAAAAGAGGCGGCCCTGCGCCAGCGCCCGCTGCCAAAGCAGCTTGACCGAAAACTTGCCCGCAGGGGCGTCGCGCAGGATGCGCGGATGCATGATGCCCACGCCGGCCATGATGTAGGGAGCCTCGGTTTCCTTCCAGTCGAAGGTGTTGTCGGCCCGGACAAAGAGGTGGTCCTCGCCCTTGTCGTAGCCGACGGTTCGGGCCCGGGTTTGCGCCAGGAGCAGGATGTCCATGGTCGCGTCGTCCCAACGGCGCGCCAGCCGATCGAGGGCGGTCTCCTGGTCGTCCAGCCAGAGGATGTCGCTGTTGACCGTGTAGAACGCCTCGTCGCCCAGCAGCGGCAGCGCCTGCTTCAGACCCCCGCCGGTCTCCAGCGGTTCCGCCTCTTCGGACAGCCGGATGACCATCCCGTTGCAGGTCGACAGGTAGGCCTTGAGCTTCTCCTTGAGATGCGAGACGTTCACGACCACTTCGCGCACGCCGGCGGCTCGCAGGCGGTCAAACGCGTATTCGATCATCGGCCGGCCCGCAACCGGCGCCAGCGCCTTCGGGGTGTGGTCCGTCAGCGGACGCAGCCGCAAACCGTAGCCGGCTGCCAGCACCATCGCCCGGGTGATCCTAGCCTGCATAGTGTTCAAACCATTTTTTGACGTCCGCCAGCGCCGGATGACTCAACGCATTTTGCAGCATCCGCTCGACCCGCGGGGAATGCAGGCGCTTGTAGTCGTGCTTGCCCTCGCGCGCGCTCAGGCGCTCGAAGATGGCCAGCACCCGGGTGTGGCGCAGCGCCGCCACCACGGCCATGGAGGTTTCGAAGGCGCCGGAGTCCAGCCCGGGGAAGTTCGCCCGATACCGCTGGACCATCTTCGCCTGCAGAGCCGCCGGCACGTCCCGCCGGGCGTCCTGCAGCAGGGACACCAGGTCGTAGGTCACCGGGCCGCGATAGGCGTCCTGGAAATCGAGCAGGCCGGCCCGCTGGATGCCTTGCCGGTCCGGGAGCCACATCAGGTTGGCCACGTGGTAATCCCGCAGGAGCAGGGACTCGGGGGCCCGGTGGGCGAGCCGCAGGGCCTCGCGCCAGCAGCGGCGGTAGGCCTCCTGGGCTGTCTCGCCAACCCCGGGGGTGCGCCATTCCAGGAACATCTCGATGTCCTGCAGCATTCTCTCCGGATCGTACGCCCGCAGCCCGGCCGGAATCGCTTCCGGATGCTTGTGCAGGGCGATCAGCGCGTCCGTGGCCAAAGTGTAGCAGGGCTCCGGATCGGCTTGGCTCTCCAGCAGCCGCGTGAAGGTGGCGTCGCCGAAATCCTCCAGCAGCATGAACCCGCTTTGGGCGTCCCAGGCCAGCACCTCGGGCGCGCTCAAACCGAGCCGCTTGAG
Source organism: Verrucomicrobiota bacterium (assembly GCA_022711695.1). Lineage (GTDB taxonomy): Bacteria > Verrucomicrobiota > Verrucomicrobiia > Limisphaerales > JACRJZ01 > JACRJZ01. The sequence continues at coordinate 2,059 of JAKLEJ010000610.1, forward strand.
GTGGGTGGCAATCTGAAAGAAAGGTTCCACCGAGTCCCGCAGCAGCGAGGCGTCCATCAGCACAGCGCTGCGGCCGCCCTGGCGCAGGCGGAGATACTTGCGCAGCGAGGCGTCCCCCGCCAACGGCTCGGCCGCGGCGTCGCGCCAGGGGCCGCGCTCCAGAAAGGCGCGGCCGCCGGGGCTCACCAGACTTGAATTCATCGCCCCGAGCCTACCCAC
>JAKLEJ010000611.1 GCA_022711695.1 Verrucomicrobiota bacterium
CAAGACCTCATCGAAGCGTTCCCGCTCCGGAGCTTCCAGCAACCGCACTTGCACCCCATCCAGCAGAGCCTGATCCTGGTCTGTGATTATCGGTCGTTTCTTCGTCTTCACCCCCACGACGGTAAAGAGAGTGTCGGCCCAAATCCAGAACTTTCTCCTTTCCCCTTTCCCCACAGCCGTTCTTCACGCTCGCAAATCAGCCCTGCGCGGGCGTTGACGGAGGCAAACCCGATCCGTCACACTGAGGCCGGCATTGCCAGACATGAGCGACCACATCGAAACGATCGCCCTGGATCGAACCCCCGCGGCGGTTCGGCGTTTCCTTCGCTTCAGCTACCTCATCTACGAACGCGACCCTCTCTGGGTGGCGCCCCTGCTGATGGACCTGGCCAAGGTCTTTTCCGACGCCAACCCGCTCTTCGAGCACGCCCGGATGCAATTGTGGCTGGCGCTCCGCAACGGCCGCGAGGCGGGCCGCCTCGCCGCGGTCATCGACCGCACCCACAACGAGACTCAAAACGACCGCGCCGCGTTTGTGGGCTTCTTCGAGTGCGAAAACGATCCGGCGGTCAGCCGGGCGCTCTTCGAAGCCGCCGCCGCCTGGGCGCGCGAGAACGGCATCCAGCGCCTGATGGGCCCGATGAACCCCACCATGAACGACGAGTGCGGGCTCCTGGTGGAGGGCTTCGATTCCTCGCCGGCCCTGATGATGCCCTACAACCCCCCCTACTATGCCGCCCTCTTCGAGGCCGCCGGCTTCCTCAAGACCAAGGACCTGCTGGCTTATCACCTCAACGTCAAGGACACCCCCATGGACCGGCTGGGCAGACTGGCCGAGCGCGCCAAAAAGAAATGGCCCGAGCTGACCCTCCGCCCCATCCGGCGGCGCACCCTCGAGGCGGACCTCGTCAAGATCAAGGACATCTACAACTCGGCCTGGGAAAAGAACTGGGGGTTCGTTCCCATGAACGGCGCCGAAGTCGATTTCCTGGCGGAACGACTCAAGCCGCTGCTGTTGGTGGACATTTCCTGGCTGGCGGAAGTGGCCGGCGAACCGGCCGCCTTCCTGATGGCGCTGCCGGACTACAATGTGGCGTTCAAGCCGTTGCGCGGACGCGTGCTCACGCCAAAGCTGGCGCTGGCGCTGCCCTACCTGCTGGGCTGGAAAACGCCGCGCGCGTGCCGCGTGATCACGCTGGGGGTCAAGGCCGCCTACCGCGGCAAAGGGCTCGAATCCCTGATGCTGTTCGAGGGGCTAAAGGCGGGCTCCAAAGCCGGCCTGGAAACGGCCGAGGCCTCCTGGATTCTCGAAGACAACACCATGATGACGCGGCTGATGGAGGTTTATGCCGGCCGCGTCTATAAGCGCTATCGCCTGTTCGAACGCCCGGTTTGACCCTCCAGCGCGGCAGCTTCACGGCAGGACCGGGCATTTCCACACCCAGTCGCCTCCGGCTGCGCGAACCGTGCCGCCGCCTTCGGCCTGGAGACCCTTCTCGTCCGTCCGATTCCAGCCCGTCGAGTAAAGCGCGTAGCCCCCGTCCGGCTCGACCCGGTAGCGCAGCGGCTCGCCGGTGAACAGATCATGGGGCGGGGCGCCGAGGAAGCGCGGCTCGAGCGCCTTCAGAGTCTCCGGGAACCGGCCTTGGGCCAGGCGGTAGCGCTCGAGGGCGCAGGCCAGCCGGCACTGGTAGATGCCCGTCTGGGCCTGGGCCGTCCGCTGGCAGGCCTTGCCCAGCGCGGGCAACAGCAGCCGCGCCAGCACATTCACGGGCGTGTCTCCCAGCTCGCGGATCGCCTGGTCGAGCCCGTCCGCCCGAACCGGATCGATCCGTTGGGCCTGGTCGTCCACGGCCGCCACTCCGTAGTCCTCGATCAGGCGGCTGTTGACCACGTGATTGCGGCGCAGCCACCCCAGCGGCATGAACTTGAGCGCCAGTTGCAGGGGCGTTCCCGCGACGGTGGCGGATTCGCCGAACGGCATCACCGGCCAGCCCTTGCGGTGGTAGTATTCCAGCCCGATGATCGACATGGCCTTCTCGGCGCGCAGGGACGCCCTGTAATGGGGCAGCAGGTTCACACCGGCCAGGTCTTGCTCGATGGCGGCCAGTTGCGCGTCGCTCCACGCGTGGCGGGCCAGCCCCGTCCGCACGGGCGCAAAGCTGGCTGCAATCACCGCCTGCCGCACCAACAGCGAGATCAGGATGGGCTCCTCCTTGAGCGCGTCGCCCAGGCGCAGACACAACCTC
>JAKLEJ010000612.1 GCA_022711695.1 Verrucomicrobiota bacterium
GTCAGGGCAGCGACGCCGGGTCGGTCATGGCCTGTTCGAGCGCTTTGCGCCAGCGGGGCAGGGCGCGCCGCTCGCAGACCAGCAGCAGGCTCAGGGCTTGCGCCTCCGAAACCTGCGCTTCCGCCCGGCCCTGGCGGATTTGGCCCGGCTGGACCTCGAAAGCCTGCCACGCACCATTGTGAAACTCGCCCGTCTCGATCACGGGTTCGGCCCACTGGCGCCTCGAAAGCCAGCTCGTCTTGCCCGGCTGCAACGGCATCAGCAGCAGCGCCTGGGATTGGCGGAGGTCCTTTCCGTCCAGGGTCAGGATCGCGCCCCGGGTTTCGTCGGTCAGCAGAACCGTGTTGTCTCCCGCCCGCGCTTCCGGCGTCTCCAGCGCGCGCACCGCGCCCCGTTTGTCCTGCCAGACCAGCGAGGGCCGTCGGCCGGCCAGCGCCAATTCGAGGGGTTCTCTTGCGTCCCGGAGCCGGACCGGTTGGGCCGGGCGGCTTCCATCGTGTTCGACCAAAATGTGAACCTGGCCGCCGTCCCGCAGCGGCGTGCGCATCGCATGGATGCGCCGGTCGTCCGGTTCGATCCCGAGCGGCCTCGCCCCGGCGGCGTCGAGCACCCGGCGGTAGAGCGCCAGGTCCCGGGCGCGCCGAGGCCCCGTGCTGTGCAACTCGATCGGATCGGTCGTGAAGAACACCCGGCCCCGGCCTGGCCGGTGCTCGATCAGCAGCGGCGCCCCGGCGGCGGTCCGCTCGAGCGCGACGCCGCCGGCCGCTTCCACGCGGATGCAGGGCTGGTCCGCCGCGTTGGTCGGATTGACGGAGATGTTGTCGAAGTTTTCCCCCGCAAAGCGCACGCCGCAGAACTGCTCGAGCCTTTCGAGGCGCGTCCGTTGACGCAGTTCGTCGAAGGAAATGTCGCCGGACAAATACAGGACTCCGCCGTCTTTCACCCACTGGAGAAGGCGCGCGCACGCTTCGTCTGGCGGGCAAAAGGGCAGGGGATAGAAGATCGCTTTCGCCGTCGGCGGGATGCTCAGCCCCTGCTCGTTGAGGGTTCCCAGGTTGTCCACGTGCGCCTCCAGCGCCAGCCGGAAGCTCGTCAGGACACCCTCGATGACCTTCCACTTGGCGCCGCCCATCCGGTGGCTGTCCGGCGTGAGCACATACACCCAGGGCGTCTCATAGACGGGCGCGAAATGCCGGAACAGCAGGCTCAGGTTGCGGTGCGCCCGGCCGATATCCTTGGGCGTCCCGTCGCACGGATAGACCATCCCCCAGGGAAAGACCCGGTGGGCGTCGTCCTTCCAGCACCAGTTGTGAACGCGCGAGGCCCCCAGGCCCAGCGCATAGTGCGGCAGCCCCACGAACAGGTCCATCGCTTGCTCGCGGGTCCGCGCCGTGTGATAGCCGTAATCGCGGCCGTCTCCCCACGCCGGGTGGGTCTTGACGCCATACTCGCCGGGGCCGGCGGACTTGCCCCGCGCCCGCTGGTCGTTGTACTTGCAGAGGGCTGGGAACGCCTCCAGGTCCGCCCCGGGCTTCTCGAAGTACCCGAAGTTCGCCAGGTCCAATCCATCGATGCCTGCGGGCAGGTCCACGCCGCTGTGCGGCAGTTGATAGAACTCCGCCGAAGTGGGATGCGAGGCGTCGAACCGGCGGATGCCCTCGATCAGGTGGGCGTTCCATCGTCGAATCAGCCAGGCGCGGAAACAATTCCGGTCGTAGGCGGACACGTCGTCCCAGGTTTGCTCCCAATCCCGGTAATCTTCGGCGGGAATTTGCCCCAGCGGCTGGGCCGGGCTGCGGGCGCCCCAGGCTTTGCGCAGCGCCGTATCGGAGCCGTAACGTTGGCGCAGGAACTCGTTCCAGTGCGGGGTCACCGCGTCCGTGAGTTCGCAGCGGTAATCGCCGTTCAGGTAGTAGATCAGGCCCGGCGTGTCTGCGTAACGCCGGGCAAAAGCCTCGCAGTAGGCGCGCTGCGCGGCCAGTTCGGCGTCGCCGGCGGCCGCGTTGCAGCCGATCAGCAGCCCGGGGAAATAGACCTGGTCGTGCGCCTGCGCCAGTTGAACGATGCCGTCCACTTTCCGAAACAGCTCCTCCTGCCTTGCCGGCGAACCCGGAAGCCCGAACTGAAGATTCTCGTAGATCAGCACCCCCAGGTCCCGCCGCTGGCGCATGTCGCGCAGCCACTGCAGCGGCGTCTCCCGCGCGGTGGTGAAGACGTAGCTCCAATCGTCCGTGCCG
>JAKLEJ010000613.1 GCA_022711695.1 Verrucomicrobiota bacterium
TCCGCTGCATCGTTTACAACCCGTTTGGAGGGACCAATTCGGCGGCGGCCACGCGGGAGGTCTTCGACGCCAACCCGCCCCGGATCGTGGGCGTGAACACCCTCGAGGACACCACCACCGTGCTGGTGACCCTCAGCGAAGCTGTGTCCACCAACGGCGCGGTCATCACGCTGGGCCAAGGCGCGACGGTGCTGGGCATCGGCTACGGCTTGGCGTCGAACATCCTGGTGCTGACCACCACGCCCCTGGCGGCGGGAACGGATTACACCCTGACGGCAAGCGGTCTGACCGACTCCGCGGGCAACAGCATCGCGCCCGGCACAACGGCTTCCTTCAAAGCCCTGACCTACGAACCGCTCGATCCGACGTTCCTGCGCGGCCAGGCGGAGCCGCCCGGCCCCGCCACACGTCGAGGCCCAGTGATCGTCTCGGAGATCATGTACCACCCGGCCGATCGCGCGGACGGCCGCAACGGCGAGTTCATTGAACTCTATAACTCGAACCCGTGGCCGGAAGACCTGGGCGGGTTCCGTCTGAGCGGCGAATGGGATTATGTGTTTCCAGCGGGGGTTAGACTGGACGGCTACCTTCTTGTCGCAGCCTCCCCGGATGACGTGACGGCTATCTATGGCGTGACCAACGTCCTCGGGGGCTTCACCAACCGCCTGAATAACGCCGGCGGCGTCCTGCGCCTGCACAACGAACTCGGCGCGGTGGTCTTCGAGGTCGAATATGGAACCCAGCCGCCCTGGCCGGCCGCGGCGGACGGAGCGGGCCACTCGCTCGTGCTGGCCCGCCCCAGCCAGGGCATGGGCAGTCCCCGGGCCTGGGCTGCGAGCCAATTGCCCGGCGGCTCGCCCGGCGGCCCGGACCTCCCCGTTGCCGTGGATGGCGGGCGGGACGCCGTCTTCATCAACGAGTTCTTCGCCAACAGCGCCCCGCCGGATCTCGACTTCATCGAACTCTTCAACGCCTCCACCAACGCGGTGGACCTTGGCGGCTGTTTCCTGAGCGACGATCCCGCCACCAACAAGTTCCAGATCCCCGCCAACACGACACTCCCGCCGCTGGGCCACGCGGTGTTCGACGAAGCCCAGCTTGGCTTCGCCCTCGGGTCGGATGGCGAAACGGTGTTCTTCAGGGATCGCGATGGCCGGCGCGTGTTGGATGCGGCCCGGTTCGACGGACAACAGGAGGGAGTCGCGATGGGTCGATTCCCCGATGGGGCGCCCGAATTCTCGCGGCTGCAGACCCGCACCCCCGGCGCGCCAAACTCCAGGCCCCGCGCATCCGATGTCGTGATCAACGAGGTCATGTACCATCCCATCACCGGCGACAACGGCGGCGAGTTCCTCGAACTCCACAACCGGGGAGCAAGCCCGGTGGATATCGGCAATTGGCGCCTGGACGGCGGCGTGAGCTTCACCCTTCCGACGGGCCTGATCCTCGCGCCCGGCGCATTCCTGGCGGTCGCCAACAACCTGACACAACTGCGGGCAACCTATCCGGCGTTAAGCGGCGCCAACAGCCTTGGCAACTTCAGCGGCCAGCTCTCCAACGGCGGCGAGCGCATTCGGCTGCGGGCCGTCGAAACCACGGTGACAACCAATGCCCTCGGCCAGGTCGCAACCAACTTCCTGCGGTTCACCGTCCACGAGGTGGCTTACGGAACCGGCGGCCGGTGGGGCGCCTGGAACGACGGAGGCGGCAGCAGCCTCGAACTGGTCGAGGCGCGGGCCGACGCCCGCCTGGCGCCGGCCTGGGCGGACAGCGATGAGACGGCCCGCAACGAATGGAAGAGCATCGAGGTTTCCGGGCTGGTGGACAACGGGACCGGCGCCGCCGACCAGCTGCAGCTTCTGCTCCAAGGGCCGGGCGAGTGCCTGGTGGATGACGTGACGTTGGGACCGTCGGGCTCGGCCAGCCGGGTGACGAACGGCGATTTCGAGAGCGGCGCCAACGGCTGGGTCTTTCAGGGCACCCACTGGCAGTCCACGGTCGTAGACGGCGTCGGCCTCGGCGGCTCGAAGTGCCTCCACGTGCGCGCCAGCGAGCGCGGCGACACCGGCGCCAACCGCATCTTTGCGCCCTTGACCAGCGCGTTGACCTCGGGACAAACGGTGACGCTGCGGGCGAAGGTGCGCTGGCTGAAGGGCTGGCCCGAGATTCTGTTCCGGGTGCGAGGCAGTTGGTTCGAGGCCCCGGTCCACATGCTCACCACCACCGCCCTGGG
>JAKLEJ010000614.1 GCA_022711695.1 Verrucomicrobiota bacterium
GATACCAACCTGATCGATTTCCAGGTGAGCCTGCCGGAGGTCACTGCCGGCGATCCCTGGGCCGGAAAGCCTATCGGCGTCTCGATCCTGTCCACCGTGGATCTTGCGCGGGCGGGGGGGTATTGGGATATCGACAACGTCCGCCTCACCGCGCACTGGCCGCCGGTCCTGCTCGGACCGGTTCTGACGAACGGACATTTCGGATTCCGGGTCGAAGGCGATCCGGGGCAGCGGCTCGAAATCCAATCGCGTTCCAGCCTGAGCGCGACGGTGTCCAACTGGACGTCCCTCGGCGTGTGGACCAACGACACGGGCGCGCTCTGGTTCTCGGAGCCGGTGGCACAAGAGCCGTTGCGCGTCTATCGGGCGCGGCAGTTGCCCTGAGGGGCGAGCCATGCGAAAGCGCCTGCCATCGCCGCGGGGGTTCACCCTGGTCGAGTTGCTGGTTGTGGTGGCCATCATCGCCATCCTGGCGGCGCTGCTGCTACCCGCGTTGGCCACGGCCCGGCAGGCAGCCCGCAAGGCGGCGTGTCTGTCGAACCTGCGGCAGGTGGGTCTTGCCCTGACCGCCTACGCCGGGGAAAACGAGGGCCTGATCCCTTTCGGCCCCAAGGCGCCGCCGTTCACCAGCCCGTCCAGCTTCTATCCTTCGACCGGGGCGCCCACGAGCCTTCTTTCGCTCCAGTCCGGCGCCCCGGCGGGCCTGGGCTTGCTGCTGGAACACCACCTGGCCGCTCAGCCCAAGGTGCTGTTTTGTCCCGGCGCTGACCAGCCGCTGGACATGGAGGCGGAGCTGGCAAGGGTTGGCCGTTACCAGGCGCAGGGCAGTTACTATTACCGGCATGGCAGCAACACCAGGCTGTCCGACAGCCCGGCGGACGCGGCGGCGCCGCGGCCCCATCTCGAGAACATGGGTGTCAACCGTGACGGCCAGCCCATCAAGGCGCTGGCGATCGACACGCTCTTCCTGTGTCCGCCAGGCCTTGGGATCTTCAACGTGAAACCGCGCACTCACCATCACCAGAAATTCGCCGACATCCTTTTTGTGGACGGTAGCGCGGTTTCCCGGCGAAACCGGGACGCGCGTTTCACCGTGGATGTCCGCAATTACGGCGACCTCCACGAGGCCTTCAGCCGAATCCTCGGGGTGTTGGAGCGGGCCGATGCCGAGTATTGACTGCGCCCGGATCAGGGAGCGCCTGCGGCCGGTTTGGTGGGGACGCGCCCCGGTTCGCGCACCCCCGCGCCTTTGCGGCTGGTCAACGAATCGCCGAGGTCGGCGCGGCACTCCTCGGCCAAGGTCAGCAGATGGCTGACGATCTCGGGTTCCTGCGCCGCGCGGTTCCTTCGTTCCTCCGGATCGCGGCTCATGTCGTAGAGTTCCGGGGCGGCGAGTTTGGCTTGCGAATACCTGGCGGGAATGCCGTTTGTTCCGCCCGGCCGGCCCCCGAGGGTGCGATAGGCATGGGGCAGCAGAAGTTTCCACCGGCCGCTGCGCACGGCCTGGAGCTGGTTGTTCTCGAAGTAAAAGAAGTAAGCTTCGTGCGGGTTCCGGGCTTTGGGGTCGCCGGAAAGCAACGGCCAGATGTCCAGGCCGTCGATCTTGCGGGCGGGCAGGGGAGCGCCCGTCAGCCGGGCGATCGTCGGGAACAGGTCGATGGTCATGGCCATTTCCTTGCAGACCCGGCCGGCCGGAATCACGCCCGGCCAGCGGGCGATGAACGGAACGCGTGTGCCGCCTTCCCAGCAGGTCCCTTTTCCCTCGCGCAACGGGCGCGCCGACCCCGAGTGGTTTCCGTAGGAGAGCCAGGGCCCATTGTCGGAGGTGAAGATCACGAGTGTGTTGCGATCCAGGCCGCAGCGTTGAAGCGTTTCGAGGATTTGTCCCACGCTCCAGTCGATCTCCATGATCACATCGCCGTAGAGGCCCTGGCGGCTCTTGCCGCGGAATCGGTCGCTCACGTGCAGGGGCACATGCGGCAGGCTCTGCGCCACATACAGGAAGAAGGGACGTTCGCGGTTCTGTTCGATGAACTGGACCGCCCGCTCCGTGTACCACGTGGTCAGTTGGTTCTGATCCTCCGAGGAGAGCCCGTCCTTGAACACCTGGTCGCCTTCGATCAGCGGCAGGGGCGGGTAGGTCCCCGGTTTGGCTTCGGGGTGGAACGGCCACATGTCATTCGAGTAGGGCAGCCCGAAGTAACTGTCGAATCCCTGCCGGACGGGCA
>JAKLEJ010000615.1 GCA_022711695.1 Verrucomicrobiota bacterium
CTGGCAAGCCGGGTGGCCGACGCCATGCTGGCCAAGGGGGTCTATGTCATCGGCTTCAGCTTCCCGGTGGTGCCCCGGGGCAAGGCGCGCATTCGCACCCAGATTTCGGCCGCTCACTCCCAGCAGGACCTCGCGTTTGCGGTCGAGAAGTTCCGCGAGGTCAAACGCGAACTGAACCTTTGAATTCAACCTGTCCATGAGTCGCACTCCTGATTCTCCCTCCGCTCCGACCTGCCGGCTCCAGCCCGCTCTGGACCCGGAATTTCGTCCGGCCGTTCTGGCCAACCGGGCGTTCCGCGCCGCCGCCCGGGCTGCGGGCAACCCTCTCCGGATTCGCGTGGCGCTCGAGCAGGCGGATGGCTCGGTGTTTCACCACGAAACGCTGGGCTTTCCCGAGACCGACCCGCGCGCCGCAGGCAACTACGATCACGTCCGCCGGCTGGTGAAGTTTCTGCTGTGGGCCCGGGGCGGCTGCCGGGTTTGCCTGGACGCCCCCCCTGCCCTCGCCGAACGTCTCAAGCAATACTATGTCGCCAGCGAGGAAGGCCGCTTCGATGCGGACCTGATGGGCAACCGCGTTTATGAGAAACCCTTCGAGGTGGTGTGGACACGCGATCTGCCCCGGGAACGCGCCGCCACCCAACCCCTGGGCCGCCACCTGGACGGATGCCGCATCGGGTTCGATCTGGGCGGGAGCGACCGCAAAGTAGCGGCGGTCATCGACGGCGAGGTGGTCTTCAGCGAAGAGACCGTCTGGGACCCCTATCACCAGAAGGACCCCCAATACCACTTGGACGGCATCATGGACTCGCTGAAGAAAGCGGCGGCGCACATGCCGAAGGTCGAAGCCATCGGCGGCAGCGCAGCGGGCGTCTATGTGAACAACCAGGTGAAAGTGGCCTCGCTCTTTCGCGGCGTGCCCCCAGACGTATTCCAGGCGCGGGTCAAGCGGCTGTTCTTCGACATTCAGAAGGCCTGGGGCGGGATTCCTCTCGAGGTGGTCAACGACGGCGAAGTCACCGCCCTGGCCGGTTCGATGGCCCTGGGCCGCAACGCGGTGCTGGGGATCGCCCTGGGAACCAGCCAGGCGGCGGGCTATGTGACGCCCGAGGGCAACATCACCTCCTGGCTCAACGAACTGGCGTTCGCGCCTGTGGACGAGGCCGCCAACGCTCCGCGCGACGAGTGGAGCAAGGACATCGGCTGCGGGGTGCAGTACTTCTCGCAACAGGCCGTCGGGCGCCTGCTCGGCCCCGCCGGCATCGACGCCCCCGCCGACCTGCCCCTGCCCGAAAAACTCAAGGTGGTGCAGAAACTCATGGCCGACGGCGACCCCCGGGCCCGCCGCATCTACGAGACGATCGGGACTTACCTGGGCTACGCGGTAGCGCATTACGCCGAGTTCTATCCGATGGAAAACGTGCTGGTGCTGGGCCGTGTGACCAGCGGGCCGGGCGGCGAAATCATCCTGGCCTGGGCGCGCGCGGTGCTGCGAGTCGAGTTCCCCGAACTGGCCGACCGCATCCAGTTCCACACCCCGAGCGAAAAGGACAAGCGCCACGGCCAGGCCATCGCCGCCGCCAGCCTGCCGACGATCCGGCGCGCCTGACGCGGCCTTCCCGGCGGATGCTGGACGCGAGCGGCGCCGAGCCCGATCCGGTCAGGAGAACGCACAGGGAGCGAAGGGCGAGGCAGGCGACCCCCCGGCTCTCTGCTGGAGATAGCCGGGCCAGATGAGGTGTGGATTGCAGGTTTGGATTGACTTCCGGCCGGGTTGTGGGCACGCTATCGATAGTCAGCGGAAGCCCTTTACAATCTCGATGGCAGTCAGCGCTTCCATGAAGGAGAAATCGCACGCCGGAAGCCCGTGGTTCACCACCACGAACTGGAACCTGGTGCTGGCGGCTGGCCACGAGGGCGCTCCCGGGGCGCAGGCGGCGCTGGAGACGCTGTGCCGCGCCTACTGGCGGCCTCTTTACGCGTTCGTGCGGCAGCAAGGCTACAACCCCCAGGATGCCCAGGACCTGACGCAGGAGTTCTTTGCGCATCTCCTGGAGAAACACAGCCTCGGGAAGGCCGACCCCGGGCGGGGGCGGTTCCGCACGTTCCTGCTGAGCAGTCTGAAGCATTTCCTGGTGAGCGAGTGGCGCAAGTCGGCCAGCCAGAAGCGGGGCGGCGGCAGGTTCGCTTTGACTCTGGACCTGCCGAGGCAGGAGCA
>JAKLEJ010000616.1 GCA_022711695.1 Verrucomicrobiota bacterium
GCGGGGGTTTTGCGCAAGGTTACCGCCCGCGTCCAATCCCGCCAGGGGCCGCCCTTGCTCCAGCCCTACTACGACCTCCTCAAGCTCCTGGGCAAGGAAGACATCGAGTCGGGCGAAAGCCCTTTCATGCAGCGCCTCGCGGCTTACCTGGCCCTGGCGGCCGTCCTCACCCTGGCGTGCCTGACGCCGCTGGGCTTTCCCGCGCCGCTGGACGGGGCAGGGGATGTCATCCTGGTCATCTACCTCCTGACGCTCTCGGGCATCTGCACCCTGCTGGCGGGCTTGGCCGCCGGCTCCACCTTCTCGCTGCTCGGGATCAGCCGCGAAATGATGACCATGGTGGCCCTCGAACCGCTCTTTGCCATCGCCCTCGTCATCGGCGCCATCCATTGCCGCAGCCTCCGCCTGGACGCCGTGCTCGACGGCTCCGTTTATGCCGCCACCCTGCCCGTGTCCGGCCTGCTCATGCTGGCGGTGCTGACCCTCTCCTTCCAGGCCTTCGTCCAGCGCGTCCCGTTCGATATTCCCGAGGCCGAGACCGAGATCATGGAAGGCCCGCTCATGGAGTACTCCGGGCCAAAGCTGGCCCTGGTGAAATACGCGCAGATGGTCCGGCTGGTCCTTTACAGCGGCCTCTTCGCCAACCTGTTCCTGCCCTGGGGCTCGGATCTGGCCTTCCCGGCGGGCTGGCTGCTCTTTTGGGCCAAGGTGGCGGCGGTGGTCCTCCTGGTGACCCTCGTCGCCGCCACTCATGCGCGCTACCGCATCGACCAGGCCATCCGCTACTTCGCCGGCCTGCTGGTCATCGCCCTGGTGGCTCTCCTCCTGGCCGGCCGCGGCTATTGATGTCATGCCCCGCCCCAACCCATCCTGATGCCATGTCCTTCCTGAGCAAATTCAGAGAAACGGTCCTGTGCCTCAAGGCGGGGCGGGTCACGCTGCCTTACCCGGCCCAGCCCCAGCCGGTCCCCGACAAGTTCCGCGGACGCCCCATCTTCGACGCCGTCAAATGCATCGGCTGCGCCGGCTGCGCCAACAATTGCCCGGCCCGCGAAATCCTCGTCTTCGATGTCTGCCAGGAGGTGCGCATCCTGAAGTACCTCGGCCGGCGCTGCACCTACTGCGGGCGCTGCGCCGACGTCTGCCCCGAGAAGGCCATCGTCATGAGCCACGAGTTCGAGAACGCCACCGACGCCATCGGCGACATCCAGCAGAAGCTCGACCTCTTCATGAGCACATGCCAGCGCTGCGGACGCTGCTTCAAGGAAACTTCGCCCCTCGAGACGCTCAAGCTCAAGGGCTATCGCTTTGACGACCTCCAAAACGAGCGCTGGATCTTCCGCTCGCGCGCCTGCCTCGAAAGCGAGCCGGCCGCCGACGATTTGAAGATCGACCTCGACTGAGCTGGCGCGCATGGCCTCATGATATGCTGAGAAACCTTTGCCAGAAGATGTTCGGGCGGTCGCTGTGGGTGTACCACGCCAACAGCGGCGGGTGCAACGGGTGCGACATCGAAGTCCTGAACGTTCTCACCCCCTACTACGATGCCGAGCGCTTTGGCATCAAGCTGGTCGGCTCGCCCCGTCATGCCGACGTCATGCTCTGCCAGGGCCCGGCCATGCGCGCCACCGCCAAGGCCCTCCGCCGCGCCTTTGAGGCCATGCCCGCCCCCAAGCTCGTCTTCGCCATCGGCTCGTGCGCCTGCGGCGGCGGCATCTGGTTCGATTCCTACTCCGTCCTCGGGCCCGTCGAGAAGGTGGTTCCGGTCAACTTTTACATCCCCGGCTGCCCGCCTCGCCCCGAGGCCATCATCTACGGCGTGGCCGTGGCCCTGGGCCTGGTGGACAAAAAGACCGCGCCGGTGCAGCTCAAGCAGTTGGAGATGCCCATTCCCCGCTACCATCCCGCCGACCTCCGCGGCCGGGGCGAAATGGTGGTTTACGAGAAGGTCGAAAAGATCTGACCCGGATGGCTCGCCCGGCCCCGGCCTGGGGCCCGCTTGCTCGCCGCTTACCGGCTGGCCTCCGCCAGCAGTCGCTCCTGTACCCGGTGAAACTCCGATCGCACCCGCGGAAGCAAGTCCTCCAGGTCCTCCCACTTTCCCGCCTTGGCCGCGTTCTCGATCTCCTGCAGCATGCCCGCCAGACGGCGCGCGCCCAGGTTGTTCGAGCTGCCTTTCAGGCTGTGGGCGGCGGCCTTCAG
>JAKLEJ010000617.1 GCA_022711695.1 Verrucomicrobiota bacterium
GTGAGGCCAAGGAAGGCTCTCCGGATGCCCCGCCCCCCTGCCCCACAAGGTCCGCTTGCCGGCAACGCGGCGGACAAGCTGCCGGCAGGCCGGCGCCGCAAGGCCGTGCCCGAGGGCGGTTCGGAACCGATCGTTATGGCGTTCATTTTGGGAGAAGAAGGGCGCAATCTACCGGTCCTTTATCCAGACCATCGAACGTCCGCCCCGGTTGAGACGCGCGTAGTTGGGAATCGCCAGCAGCGGCTTGCCGTCGGCGAACGCGCCCTGAATTGCCATGACGCCGCCGAGAAGTTCCGGGGCCCATTTGGCGGAAAGCGCGGCGCCCGGGCTGAGAACCGAATCCACGTCTTGGTCCACACTTTCGATGTTGTAGATGAGCGGCCCGTAACGCAAAGCGACCCGGCCGCGGGTGGCGGCGATCTTGTCCGAACCCTTGATCCGCTGGACCTGCATGGGGACTTCCCATTCGACCGTGTCGCCCGGCTGCCAGACACGGTTCAGAACGGCGAAGCCTTTCTCGATCTTCGGCTTGACGGGCTTGCCGTTGACCGAGAGCGAGATCAACCCGTGAATGGCCGGGCTGTTGGTGTAGAGCTCGCTGGTTTGGCGGTTGGGCGCGCGGATGTGGAGCGCGAACTTCCTGGCGGCGGCCGGATTCACCGTCAGGCTGACGCGGCCCTTCCAGGGATACTCGGTCTTCTGAACCAGTGTCACGGAGGTCCCGGCCACCTGGTCGAGCGTGACAGCGCCGCCGACGAACAGGTTGACATAAATTGCGTCCTTGTCCCTGGTGTAAGTCCACGACGGCAACATGAGCAGAGTGCGGGGGATGTTGCCCACACAACACGGGCACACGTGCCACTTGTAGCGCTTGCCCGAGGAGTCCAGCGGGTTGGTGTAAGTGAAATTCTGCCCCTCGAGATCCACATCCCCCAGAATGGCGTTGTAGAGCGTCTCCTCGTAGAGATCGGCGTAGCGCGCCTCCTGCCAGGACATCTGCAGCTTGTGCTGGAAGAACAGCTCGCCGCAGTTCGCGCAGGATTCGCAATAGGCGTTGTTCGGCAGCGAGTAGTCCTTGCCGAAGCCCTCGGAGGTCTCGCCGCTGCCGACGCCGCCCGTGACGTAGTACTTGCGGTTGACGATGCTGTTCCAGAGCGATTGCACGGCGCTGTGGTAATCGAGATCGCCGGTCTCCATGGCGATATCCGCCATGCCGGAGTAGGAGTAAGCGGCGCGCACCGAGTGGCCCACGGCCTCGTACTGGCGCGTGACCGGCAAATGGCTCTGGTCGTATTCCTCGCCGTCTTTGCGCGAGTCGAGCAGGAACCTGGCCAGGGCGATGTATTTGGCCCCCCGCCCCGCCCCTTCCTTCTCCTCGACAAACCGGCCAAAGCGCGCCAGGGCCTGCTCCAGCTCCTGGTGGCCCTCGAACCAGGCTTTCTTCGGAGCGGGGCCGATGTTGTCCACCCAGCAATCGGCCAGCCGCCGGGCGGCCTCGAACATCCGCGGGTCCCGGCCGCCGCCCATCAGGTAATGCGCCAGGCCCGCCTCGATGAAATACCCAGCCTGGTAGCCCTCGTGGTCATGCCGGTTGCTCCAGCGCTTCAGGCCCTGGATGGTGTACTGCGTTTGAATGTAGCCATCCGGCTCCTGCGCTCCCAGCAGCTTGGGAATCCAATCCTCGATGGTCTTGCGCATCGCCTGCTGGGCGGCCAGAACCTCGGCGTCGCCCTGGGCGTCCACCATCAACGCCAGACACATGGACTCGAAGGTGTTGTAGGTCCAGGTGTTGGCAAACACCGGGCCGGTGTGCTTCGCAGGCTGGCCGGCCAGCTTGCGCGCCGCCTCGACAAAATTGCCGATGCCCCCCTCGCGCGTCTCGGGGTCCTCGATCTTCCGGACGCAGTGCGGAATCCAGTTCACGATCAGGCTTTTCAGGCGGGGCTGCCAAAAGGGACTGCTGGCCTGGTAGGGCCTCGGCCAGACGAACTGCAGGTGGCGCGCCGGCGGCGGCGTGACGGTGACGCGGACGCCGCCCGCCGCCTTCGCCTGGCCGTCATCGGCTTCGAACTGCAGGACATACTCGCCAGCCTTGGAAAACCGGGCGGTGGTCGCCGGAGCGCGCACGTCGGCGAATTCCACCCGGCCGGGCCCCGACCGCTTGCTCCATTGCACAGCGGGGGTCGGGCGCGGCTTGCCGT
>JAKLEJ010000618.1 GCA_022711695.1 Verrucomicrobiota bacterium
CGCGGTACTCCGCGCCTCTGGAGTTTGGACATTTGGGCCGATAGCCATCCGGTCGCGGGGGACAAAACAGATGTTGCTTTTTTCCTTTTTTTTGACTTGACATATAGTATATTATATCATATACTAAATGCATGAGCAAGAAACCGTCTGAATCCGAGGCCGCCCGGCGTGCGCGGTTTGCGGCGGCGGCGCGGGAGCGCTGGCCGGTGGCCAAGGGGTCGCTCGCGCACGTGGCACGCCCGTGCGGACGGCCCCAGGACTGCCCGGCCTGCCGCAGCGGGCGGCGCCATCCGATGTGGATCTTCACCTTCCGCCAGGCGGGGCGCTTGCGCTGCCGCTATGTGCCCGAAGCCTGCGTCGAGGGGCTGCGCCGGGCGCTGCAAAACGGCCGCGACCTCGAAGCGCGCCTGGTGGAAGAAGGCGCAGCGTTTCTCGAACGGCTGCGCCGCGCGCACGCCCAGAAGAAAGGATAACGGTCGGCCCCTCGGTACGAGGCCGGCCAGGCCAAGAACGCCGTTCACTGATGGAAAGGGACCGCCGATGCTGGCCGACCGGTTCGTGCATCTGGCCGAGGAGGGATGGAGCGGGGTGTTTGCCCAGCGCCGCACCCTGGATCGGGCGATTGACCTGGCGCTGGGGGGACTCGTGGCGCTCGGCCGGCGCACCGTCTCACGGGCGATCTGCGCGGCGGGGCGCTCACAGCAGGATTGGAGCGCCGACTACAGACTCTTCTCGCGCAGCCCCTGGTCGCAGGATCGATTGTTCGACCCGGCGATGTGCGACTGGCTGGGCCGGTATGGTCATGGGCCGATCCCGGTGGCCCTCGACGACACGGGCCTGCCCCGGTCGGGCCGCAAGATCGCCACGGCCTTTTGGCAGCGCGACCCGCTCTCGCCGCCCTTTCACGTGAACCTGCGCTACGGTCAGCGCTTCATGCAGGCCTCGGTGATCTATCCGCATGACGACGAGGTGTCCTGCGGGCCGCGCGGCGTGCCGATCCGGTTTGTCGAATGCCCGGTGGTCAAGAAACCCGGCAAGCGCGCCACAGACGCCGAGTGGGCCGCCTGGCGTCAGGCGCGGCGCGAGCAGAACCTTTCGACGCAAGGCGCCCAGGTGATGGCCGGGGTGCGCACCCGCTTCGATGCGCTGGGCGCCTCTGAGCGTCCCCTGTGGGCGATGGTCGACGGCAGCCTGTGCAATCGATACATCCTGCGCGCCCTGCCGGATCGCGTCGAACTGATCGGCCGGTGCCGCAAGGATGCGCGCCTCTGCTGGCCGGCCCCGGCCGGCTCGCGGCGCTGGTACGACCCGAACCCCTTCACCCCCGAAAGCATCCGCGCCGATGAGACGATCCCCTGGCAGGAGGCTTCGGTGTACTACGGCGGGGGCCGACGCACGGTGAGGTACAAGCAACTCGCCGGCGTGCTCTGGCAGCGCGGGGCCGGCCGTCGCCCCCTGCGCCTGATCGTCATCGCCCCCCAGCCTTACAAGCCCTCGCCCGGAGCCAAGACCCTCTATCGCCAACCGGCCTATCTGCTCACGACCGATCTGACCAGTCCCCCCGAGGCGCTGATCCAGTGTTACCTCGACCGCTGGCAGATCGAGGTCAACCACCGCGATGAAAAGGACCTGCTCGGCGTCGGCCAGGCGCAGGTGTGGTCGACGCACTCGCTGGCGCGCCAGCCGGCCCTGCTCGTGGCGGCCTACAGCCTGCTGCTCGTGGCCGCCGTGCAGTGCTTCGGACCGCAACGCAGCCCGGACTACCTGCCGTTGCCCACGTGGCGCAAAACCCCCCGACGCGCCTCCACCCTCGACATGCTCACGCGCCTGCGCCACGACCTGCTCACCGCCGCTCCTTCCGACGGCACCGGCCTCAACGCCCTGGCCCGAAATCTCATCGCTCACGCCTATACGTAGCGCACCAAATGTCCAAACTCCAGGCACGAGGCGCAGCGTGCTGCGCCTCGTGAGGTTTCAGGCTCAGCGCGGAGTACCGCGCTTGGTCAGGTTTCAGGTGTCAGTGGTGGAAGGACTGACAGAGCGCTGTGACGGAGCAGGGGATACGCCGTTCTGTGAGCGTGGCGTCAGCGTACTCAATTGATCCGTCATTGCGAGGAAGATGCCGCCCTGGCGCGGTACTCCGCGCCTCTTCTCGGCGGTACTCCGCCCCCCGGGTGTGGTACTCC
>JAKLEJ010000619.1 GCA_022711695.1 Verrucomicrobiota bacterium
AGGAGGAGGACTCCGGGCCGGTGTCCAAGGAGGTCAACACGCTGGACGGCATCCCGGTGGGGATCTCCAGCGGCGCGGCCATCTGGGCGGCGCTGCAGGTGGCCAAACGCCCCGAGAATGCCGGCAGGCAGATCGTGGTCATCGTTCCCTCCTGCAGCGAGCGCTACCTGTCGTCGTGGCTCTTTGCCGACGTGGGGGTGGAAAGCGACAGCGTGGAGGACCTGGTCAAACCGGTTCTCTAGCCCGGACTCCGGGGCGCTTTGGCAGGAAATTCGGATGAACGGTTTGCGGCGAAAGAACGACCTTGCGGCCGCGCCGGGACCATCCCGGGCGGCGACTTGAAGATGGACTCGAACACGACAACACGGGTGAGTGGAAACGAGCTTTTGAAAGCCGGGTGCCCGACCCTGGCCGGGACCATTCTGCCGACATTACGCGATCCCCAGGCCGACCGGTTTTCCGAGGAGGACACGCAGTTCCTCAAGTTCCACGGGATCTACCAGCAGGACGACCGGGATCTGCGCAAGACCGGCAAGAAGTACATCTTCATGGTGCGGCTGAGGCTGCCCGGGGGAGTGATGCAGCCGGCGCAGTACCTGGTTTGCGACGATTTGTGCTCGCGGCACGCCAACGGCACGCTGCGTATCACTTCGCGGCAGGGCATCCAGTTTCACGGGGTGGTCAAGTCGGGGCTCGGCCCGCTCATCCAGCAGGTCAACCAGGCTCTGCTGAGCACCCTGGCGGCCTGCGGCGACGTCAATCGTAATGTGATGGCGCCTCCGACGCCGGCAGTGGACGACCTGGGAAAACGGGTGCGCGACGATGCGCGGCGGGTGGCGCTGGCGGTTGCTCCCGCCACGCCGGCCTATCACTCCATCTGGGTTGACGGCGTGGAACTGAACCTCGAAGAGCCCGCCAACCGGGAATTCGTCGATCCGCTCTACGGCAAGACCTATCTGCCGCGCAAGTTCAAGATCGGCTTTGCCATTCCGCCGAGCAACGATGTGGATGTCCTGAGCGACTGCTGCGGGTTCATCGCCATCGCCGACCCTGCGGGCCAGTTGCTTGGGTATAACCTTGTGGCGGGCGGCGGCATGGGGCGGAGCCATGGCAACGCGGCCACCTTCCCGCGGTTGGCGGATGTCATCGGGTTCCTGCCGGCGGACCGGGTGGTGGAGACCGCCCGGACGGTGCTGACGATTCACCGGGATTTTGGCGATCGCGGCGACCGCAAGCATGCGCGCCTCAAGTATGTGCTGGAGGACCGCGGCGCCGCCTGGTTCCGGGCGGAACTCGAGTCCCGGCTCGGCTTCCGGCTCGAGGAGCCCAAACCTTATCGCTTCGAGACCATCCAGGACCGGCTTGGCTGGGGCCAGCAGGCCGATGGCCGCTGGTTCCTGGGGGTGTTCGTTCAGACCGGGCGCATTCGCGACACCGAGCGGTTGCGGCTCAAGACCGGGCTGCGGCAGGCGATCGAGCGGTTTCAGCCCGAGATCCGCTTCACTCCGGCGAACAATGTCATTCTGGCTAACATCGCCTCCTCGGACCGGGCCGAGATCGACCGACTCCTGCGCGAGTGCGGCCTGGACACCGCAGCCCAGGGCACGCCGCTGGCGCGGGCCTCGACCGCGTGCGTCGCCTTTCCCACCTGCGGACTGGCCTTGGCCGAGAGCGAACGCGTCCTGCCGGGGTTGGTCGAGCGCCTCGAGGCGCTCCTGGCCGAGGCGGGTCTTCCGGGAGAGGAATTCAACATTCGCATGACGGGCTGTCCCAACGGCTGCGTGCGTCCCTACCTGGCCGAACTCGGATTCGTGGGCCGAGCCCCGGGCCGCTACCAGCTCTGGCTGGGCGGCAACCGTCCCAGCACCCGCATGGCCCGCCCCTTCCTCGAGAATGTCAAAGAGGCGGACATCGAGAAAGAACTGAGGCCCTTGTTCACCCGGTTTCGCGACGAGCGTCAGACGGGCGAGGGGTTTGGCGACTGGTGCGCCCGAGTCATCTGGCCGACTCTGCCGGCCCCGGCTGGTTCACCGACGTCCGCTCCGGCGTCCTGAGGCAGAGGCATTTCCTGAGACGACGCCTCTTCATCGACGTTCTGACCTTACACAGGCTGGCCCGAGCTCAGACAGCCAGGCCGCAAGACGAATGATCTCAAACCTCGAACTCCAGGCTCTGAACGAGCGCTT